>NZ_JBGBPT010000071.1:31167-49109 GCF_041106355.1 Streptomyces sp. BF23-19
AGGCCGCGCTGCGCGCCCGCTCCCAGGGCCCGGCGGCGCCGCCGGCGGCCTCCTGCACGCGATCATCACGGTGACCTTCAACGTCAACCACATCGTCTCCGGTGTGGCCATCAACATCCTGGCGCTGGGCTTCACCCAGTACCTGTCGAACTTCACCTTCGCCGAGGCCCCGGGCGGCTCCTCCAAGCAGTCCCCGCAGGTCGAGCCGATCTACAAGGTCACCGTTCCAGGGCTCTCCGACTGGATGGCCGACCTCCAGGGCAAGCACTGGTTCTTCGTCTCGGACCTCGCCGGCGTCATCGGCGGTCTGGTCACCGAGATCTCGCTGCTGACCATCGTGGCCCTGCTGCTGATCCCCGCCACCTGGTGGGTGCTGTGGCGCACCTCCTTCGGCCTGCGCCTGCGTTCCTGCGGTGAGAACCCGATCGCCGCCGAGTCGCTCGGCGTCAACGTCTACAAGTACAAGTACATCGCCGTGATCGTCTCGGGCGCCCTCGCGGGCCTCGGCGGCGTGTACCTGTCCGAGGTCGCCAGCCCCATCTACCAGGAGGGCCAGACCGGCGGCCGCGGCTACATCGGTCTCGCCGCGATGATCTTCGGTAACTGGATGCCGGGCGGCATGGCGATGGGCGCGGGCCTGTTCGGCTTCATCGACAGCCTCAAGCTGCGCGGTGGCGCCGAGAACGTCCACGCGATGCTGCTGCTGATCGCGATCCTGCTGGTGCTCGTCTGCGTCTGGCAGCTCTACAAGAAGAAGTACATCCAGGCCGGCGTCGCGGCGGTCTTCGCCGCGCTGCTGTTCCTCTGGTACGCGACGACCGACTCGGTGCCGAGCCAGTTCGTGGACGCCGCTCCGTACCTGACCACGCTGCTCGTGCTCGCCCTGTCGGCGCAGCGCCTGCGGATGCCCAAGGCGGACGGCATGCCGTACCGCAAGGGTCAGGGCAAGTGACCTCGGACCGGACGGTGGACTGGGAAGCCCTGCGGACGTCCGCCCGGGAAGCGATGACCCGGGCGTACGCCCCGTACTCGGGCTTCCCGGTCGGGGTCGCCGCCCTGGTGGACGACGGCCGCGTCGTGACCGGCTGCAACGTGGAGAACGCCAGCTACGGGCTGGGCCTGTGCGCCGAGTGCGGACTGGTCTCCTCCCTCCACGCCACCGGCGGAGGCCGCCTCACGCACTTCACGTGCGTGGACGGCAAGGGCGAGATCCTCGTCCCGTGCGGGCGCTGCCGCCAGCTGCTGTACGAATTCGGCGGCGACGAGCTGCTGGTGGAGACCCCGGACGGGGTCCTCCCGCTGGCGGCGATGCTGCCGCAGGCCTTCGGGCCCGACCACCTGAGATAGCCGTGCCGACGGCCCTCCGCCCCTGCGGGGCCGGAGGCCCCTCGTCTTCCGTTCCTGAACCCCTTATCTCCCCCTCTCTATGCGCGTAGAAGGAAGCACCTCATGGACGTCATCTCCGTCATCCGGACCAAGCGGGACCGCGGTGAGCTGAGCCCCGAGCAGATCGACTGGGTCATCGACGCGTACACCCGCGGTGTCGTGGCCGACGAGCAGATGTCGGCGCTGGCGATGGCCATCCTGCTCAACGGCATGAACCGGACCGAGATCGCCCGTTGGACCGCGGCGATGATCGCCTCCGGCGAGCGCATGAACTTCGACTCCCTCTCCCGCCCGACCGCCGACAAGCACTCCACCGGCGGCGTCGGTGACAAGATCACCCTCCCGCTCGCCCCGCTCGTCGCCGCGTGCGGCGCGGCCGTGCCCCAGCTGTCCGGCCGCGGCCTCGGCCACACCGGTGGCACCCTCGACAAGCTGGAGTCCATCCCCGGCTGGCGCGCGCTGCTCTCCAACGAGGAGATGCTGCACGTCCTGGACACCACCGGCGCGGTCATCTGCGCGGCGGGCGACGGCCTGGCCCCGGCGGACAAGAAGCTCTACGCGCTGCGCGACGTCACCGGCACGGTCGAGGCCATCCCGCTGATCGCCTCCTCGATCATGTCGAAGAAGATCGCCGAGGGCACCGGCTCGCTCGTCCTGGACGTCAAGGTCGGCTCCGGCGCCTTCATGAAGAACATCGAGGACGCCCGCGAGCTGGCGCGCACCATGGTGGGCCTCGGCACCGACTCGGGCGTCAAGACCGTCGCGCTCCTGACGGACATGTCCACCCCGCTGGGCCTGACCGCCGGAAACGCGCTGGAGGTCCGCGAGTCGGTGGAGGTGCTCGCCGGTGGCGGCCCCGCCGACGTGGTCGAGCTGACCATCGCGCTGGCCAAGGAGATGCTGGACGCGGCGGGCATCAAGGACGCCGACCCGGCCAAGGCGCTGGCCGACGGCTCCGCGATGGACCACTGGCGCCGGATGATCGCGGCCCAGGGCGGCGACCCGGACGCGACCCTCCCGGTCGCCCGCGAGCAGCACGTGGTCACCGCCCCCGAGTCGGGCGTCCTGACCCGCCTGGACGCGTACGGGGTCGGCGTCGCCGCCTGGCGCCTGGGCGCCGGCCGCGCGCGCAAGGAGGACCCGGTGCAGGCGGGCGCGGGCGTCGAGCTCCACGCGAAGCCGGGCGACACGGTGACGGCGGGCCAGCCGCTGATGACCCTGCACACGGACACCCCGGAGAAGTTCGACTACGCCCTCGCCTCCCTGGCGGGCACGTACGACATCGCCCCGGCGGGCACGGCCTTCTCCGCCACGCCGATCGTCCTGGACCGCATCGCCTGACCTGCGGCTTTCCCTTCGGGTGAACGGGACCGGTGGACCCCCGCCGGTCCCGTTCGGCATGTGACCTTCGGCTTCCGCCGCCCCTGACCTCAGAGCCGCGGCAGGGCCTCGTCCGGTCGCGGTTCGCGGCGCTGCTCCAGCCAGAACAGGTAGCCGCGCAGGTACGCCTCCAGGCCGTCGTCGATGTACGTGACGAAGTCGCGCAGGCCCCGGGCGGCGTCCTGGTGGTGCACCCGGTATTCGGGATCCCCGGCGTCCCGTTCTGCGGCGGCGTCCACGGCCCACTCACGGACCTGCCCGCGGTCCCGCCACCAGTCGCGGACCGCCTCGACGGTCCAGTGGTCGTCGCCGTCCCAGCCGTAGCCGGAGTACAGCTCGACCTGGGCGGCGCTCAGCAGGGCTTCGGCCTCGAAGGCGTCGACCGGCTGCCGGTAGACGAACTCGTGGTCGCCGTCGTAGGCGATGTGCCGCGGAGCCTCCCACCGGCCCAGCTCCATGCAGTCGGTGTTCGCCCCGTAGAACGGGCCGGGGACGTTGCGCCGGTTCCGCTCGGCCCAGACTCCCGAGAACACCGGGAAGCGGCTGGTCGCGGGCGTGACGAGCCGACGGACGTAGGGCACCGGATCCCAGTAGGCAGGCTTCATCGCGCCATTGTGCGTCGCCGCCGATGACTTCCCGGGGGTGGGGGAGTCACCCTCTCGTGGAGATCCATCGACTCGTGCTGCCCGGTCCCGGACCGGCCGCCCCGCAGGACGCCGCGCTGCTGTGCGCCCGGCTGGCCCGGCTCTACGACGGCGGGGCGCGGGCGGTGGTCTGCGACGCCGCCGCGGTGACCGCGCCCGGGCTCGCCGACGTCCAGGTGCTGGCCCGGCTGCGGCTGGCCGCCCGGGGGCGGCCGCTGCGGGTGACCGGGGCCGCGCCCGCGCTGCGGGCCCTACTGGACCTCGTAGGCCTCGTCGAGCTCCTCGGGGAGGCCGAACAGCGGGAACCACCGCGCGGTGTCCAGGAAGGCGTTGAGCCCGACGATCCGGCCGTCTGAGATCTCCAGCACCTGGAGCGCCCACGGGGTGTGGCCCGGTCGACCGTCCTCGCGCGGCCGGTACTGGCCGAAGGCGGGCAGGCCGTTCGCCGTCGTCGGGATCAGCCGGGAGCCCTTGCAGCCGATGCCCTGGTTCAGGTGCCAGGCCGCGATGTCCTCCTGGCCCCGGAGCCACAGGTCGAACGGCGGCATCGAGAGCACCGCGTCCTCGTGGAGGAGGGTGGTGAGCCGCGAGATGTCGTAGGCCTCGAAGGCGGAGAGGTACTGCTCCAGCAGCTTCGCCTGGTCCGCGTCGAGCGGATCCGCGGGGTCGCTGTCGCGCAGCGACTGCCCGGCGAGGGTGGCCCGCGCCCGCTGGAGGGCGCTGTTCACCGAGGCCGTCGTGGTCTCCAGGAGTTGGGCCACCTCGTCGGCCTTCCAGGCCAGCACCTCGCGCAGGATGAGCACCGCCCGCTGCTTCGCCGGCAGGTGCTGGAGCGCCGCGACGAAGGCCAGCCGGACGGACTCCTTCGCCAGCGCCATCTCCGCCGGGTCGGCGGTCTGCGGCAGCACCCGGCCGTCCGGGACCGGCTCCAGCCAGGTCACCTCGGGGCGCTCGTTGAGCACGGCGGAGGCCTGGTGCTGCGGGGCGGTCAGGTCCATCGGACGGGCCCGCTTTTTCCCCGCGTTCAGCAGGTCCAGGCAGACGTTGGTGGCGATCCGGTACAGCCACGATCGCAGCGAGGAGCGGCCCTCGAACTTCTCGTAGCTGCGCCAGGCGCGGACGTACGTGTCCTGCACCGCGTCCTCGGCGTCGAAGGACGAGCCGAGCATCCGGTAGCAGTAGCCGGTGAGCTCGACCCGGTACCGGTCCATGGCCGTGTCGAGGTCCATTTCGGTGGTGGCGAGATCGCTCATGTCCGTCCGTCCCCCTGGTCGTTCCGCTACTTCGGAACCTACCGGAGGGGTCTGACAACGGCAGCCGGAAGCGGGGGACGCGCCCATCGGAGCCCACATATGTCGTCATCAAGTTTCTTGACGTCAAGATTGATTTCGGGCAGGCTTCCGTCATGTATCTCGACATCGAGATACATGGGCGGTGGGCGCGGTCGATACGGGGGACTGGGATGCGGCGCGGCGGGGAGATCCGGAAGGCACGGCGGGGGGACGGCGGTCTACTGGCGCAACTGCGCCGGCCACCCGGCGGCCGTGACGCGCGGATCATGCTGCTCACCCAGGCGCTGGACCGGGCGGGCACCGGCGTGTGGGCCGCGTCCTCCGTCCTCTACTTCACCTTCGTCGTCGGCCTCGACGCCGGGCAGCTGGGCCTGCTTCTGGGCGCGGCCGGGGTGGCGGGCATCGCCGGATCTCCGCTGGCCGGCCATCTCGCCGACCGCTTCCAGGTCCGCACCCTGCTGATCGGCTGCCACCTGATCCGCCTCGTGGCCCTCAGCGTGCTGCTGGTGGTCACCGACTTCGGCCTGCTGCTGCTCCTGTTCGCCGTCACCCACCTGGGAGACCGGGCGGCCAAGACGCTGGAGATGCTCTTCGCCACCCGGGTCGCGGGCGAGCGGCGCTCCACCTACCAGGCGCTTTCGCGCAGTTCGGCCAACGCCGGCTACGCCCTCGGCGCGGGCCTCGCCGCCATCGGTCTCGCCGTCGGCACCCGCGGCGCCTACCAGGTGCTGATCCTGGCGAACGCGCTGTCCTTCCTCGTGGCCGCGGCCCTGGTGTGGCGCACCCGGGAGCCGCGCGGCGCCGGGCTCGTGGTCGCACCGCCCGGGGCGCAGGAAGACGCCCCGGCGGCCGGGGCCGGCCCCTGGCGGGACCGCGGCTACCTGCGGTTCGTCCTGCTGGACATCCCGATGAACCTGGACGACTCGATCCTCGGCGTCGGGGTGCCGCTGTGGCTGGTCGGCCACACCGCGGCCCCGCACGCACTGATCCCGGCCTTCCTGGTCATCAACACCGTGCTCGTCGTCGTCCTGCAGCTACGGGTGTCGGCACGGGTCGACGGCCCCCGCCAGGCGGCGGGGGCCGTCGCCTGGTACGGCCTGACGACGCTCGCCTGCTGCGTCTTCCTGGCCGTCGCCCCCGCGGGCGGGGCCTGGGCCGCCTCGCTGACCCTGCTCGCCGCGGCCGTGCTGGCCACCGCGGCGGAGCTGATGCGCTCGGTGAGCTCCTGGGAGCTCGCGGTCTCCCTCGCGCCGCAGCGGGCGCGCGCCTCCTACCTCGGGGTGGCCGGCATGGCCCAGTCCGTCCAGAAGTCCGCGGGCCCGCTGCTGCTCACCGGCGCGGTGATGGCGGCCGGCCCGGTCGGCTGGCTCGCCCTCGGGGCCGGGGTGGCGGGCCTGTCCCTCGTCCAACGCCGCTCCGCCCTGCGCCGGTTGGACCGAGGGGACGCCGCACCCGCGGCCGCCGCACCCGCGCCCGCCGAATCCGCCGCGCCCGGCTCCTAGGTCCCGGGCTTGCGCCCGTACACGTAGACGTCCTCGCCCTGCCCCAGCAGGTTCCAGTACGCCTTGGCGTCGGCCGAGCGCATGTTCACGCAGCCGCCCGAACCGGGCGGGTTCCACATGCTCTTGGTGGTCGAGTGGAAGGCGATGCCGCCGTCGAAGAACTGCGCGTACGGCATCGAGACGTTGTACAGCGTCGACCAGTGGTCGATGTTGCGGTAGTAGATCTTCTTCAGGCCGGTCCGGGTCTCCGTGCCGTCCTTGCCGGTACGGACCGGGACGGGCCCGTACTTCAAGGTGGCGCCGTCCTGGATCCAGCTGAGCTGCCGCGTCAGGTCGACGCAGGCGATCCGTCCCCGGTCCACCGGGCAGGCGCCCGCCTTGTTCGGGGTGGTCCCGGCCGCCCGCTGGGCCAGCATCGTGCTCATCGTCTGCCAGGTCAGCGGCCCGGCGTAGCCCTGCGTCGGGGTGATCCCGTGGCTCGCCTGGAAGGAGCGGATCGCCGTGCAGTCGGCCGCCGACTGCTTCCCGTCCACCGGCCGCCCGAGGAACTGCTCGACCTGCCGCTGGTACGGCCCGGTGGTGAGGTTGCAGGAGGCGGCGGCCTGCGCCGCCCCGCCTCCCGTGACCACCACCGGCAGCGCCAGCGCGACCGCCCCGACCAGCACCGCCGCCCGTCGCCCCACGCGCCCGCGTGACGCTCGTGCCCCCGTGTCCGTCCCCGTTCCCGTCCCCATCCGGTCCTCCCCTGCTCGCAGCGCATCGTCCTCCGTGTTGAATGCCCGGAAAACAAGCAGGGGTTGCCGCGTCGGGTGCGTAGATTTCGTCAGCGCGCGCCCACGGCCGACGCCGGCATCCGCCGCTCGGCACGCGCCGCGTGCGACCCGTACAGAGTGATCGACACGACGCCGAGCACCGCCAGCAGCGCGATGCCGACCGTGGCCGCCCAACCGGCCCCGTGGTAGGCGAGGGCGCCCAGGGTGCCGCCCGCGCTGGAGCCGAGGTAGTACGCCGACTGGTAGAGCGCGGAGGCCTGCGCCCGGCCGGTCTTCGCCGTCCGGCTCACCGCGGC
This sequence comes from Streptomyces sp. BF23-19, assembly GCF_041106355.1. Lineage (NCBI taxonomy): Bacteria > Bacillati > Actinomycetota > Actinomycetes > Kitasatosporales > Streptomycetaceae > Streptomyces > Streptomyces sp. BF23-19. Next base: position 38,441 of record NZ_JBGBPT010000071.1, read on the forward strand.
CGAGGCCACCGCGTGCCCCGCGAAGAAGCCCGCCGTGATGAGCACCAGCCCGAGCACGATCGCCGCCAGCGAGTCGGACAGCGACAGCAGCAGCCCGAGCGCCGTGGTCGTCACGGCCAGGTACAGCGCGCCGCGCCGCCCGGTACGGGCCACCAGCTTGCCCGCGGCGGCCGAGGAGACCGTACCGACCAGGTAGATCAGGAAGATCGACCCGACCACGCCCTGCCCGAGCGAGAACGGCTCGTCCACCAGGCGGTAGCCGATCACGGTGTAGACCGCGCCGAAGACCGTCATGAACAGGGCGCCGATCCCGTACAGGCGCAGCAGCAGCGGATCGCGCAGGTGACCGGCGACGGTACGGCCCACCGCGCGCGGGTTCAGCGACGCCGGGCGGAAGAACAGCGCCCGGGGCAACAGCACCAGGAAGGCCACGGCGCACGCCACCGCCATCAGGGCGACGGCCAGCAGGCCCGCCCGCCAGCCCCACAGTTGCGCGGCCCAGCCGGTGACGAGTCGACCGCTCATGCCGCCGATGGAGTTCCCCGCCACGAACAAACCGATCGCGGCCACCAGTGCCTTCGGCTCGACCTCCTCCGCCAGGTACGCCATCGCGGAGGCCGGGATCCCGGCGATCGCCGCGCCCTGGACGGCGCGCAGCACCACCAGCCACTCCACGTTCGGCGCGAACGGCACCAGCAGGGCGACGGCGACGGCGATCACCATCGAGTACGTCATCATCCGGGTGCGGCCGAACCGCTCGGACAGCGCGCTCAGCGGGAGGACGAACAGCGCGAGCGCGCCGGTGGCCGCGGACACCGTCCAGCTGGCCTGGCCCGCCGTCACCCCGAAGCCGGTGGAGATCGCGGGCAACAGCGCCTGGGTGGAGTAGAGGAGGGCGAACGTCGCGAGTCCGGCGGCGAAGAGCGCGAGGCTCATCCGGCGGTAACCGGGGCGGCCGGGGGAGAGGGGCTTCGGTGCGGGGGACGACGAGGTGGAGGCACCCGGGATGACGGGTGCCCCGGTATGAACGGGAGGCATGCTTCGACGGTAGGCCTGTCATTTTCATGCGTCCAATGCACAGAATCGCGATAATCGATCCACTGATGCATCAACCCAGCTCAGAAGCGTGGATGTCGATGAACCGTTACGTAGAAGACATGGCAGTGACAACTCTGCTGGCGCCGAGGCTGGCGTATTTCGTCGCCGTGGCCCGCCACGAGCACGTCACCCGCGCCGCCCACGAGCTGGGCGTCCCGCAGTCCACCCTGTCCCGCGCCATGGTCCGGCTCGAACAGGACCTCGGCGTCACGCTGTTCGCCCGCAAGGGCCGTACGGTCGCCCTCACCACGGCCGGCCGCACCTTCCTGGCCTCGGCCGAGCAGGCCCTGACGGAGATCGACCGCGCCGCCGAATCCGTGCAGCAGGACGCCGATCCGGCGGCCGGCAAGGTGGCCTTCGGCTTCCTGCACACCCTGGGGTCCGAGACCGTACCCGGCCTGATCCGCGCCTTCCGCGCCGACCATCCGCGCATCCGCTTCTCCCTCGTCCAGAACTACGGCGAGGCCATGCTGGAGAAGCTCCGGGCCGGCGAACTCGACCTGTGCCTGACCTCCCCCGTGCCGGACGCCCCCGACCTGGTCGCGCGCCGCCTCGACGAACAGCGGCTACGGCTGGTGGTCCCGGACGACCACCGGCTCGCGAGCCGCAAGCGCATCCGGCTCGCCGAGGCCGCCGAGGAAACCTTCGTCACCCTGGAGCCCGGCTACGGCATGCGCCGCATCACCGACGACCTGTGCGCGGAGGCCGGGTTCACCCCGAAGGTCGCCTTCGAGGGCGAGGAGGCCGAGACCCTGCGCGGCCTGGTCGCCGCCGGCCTGGGCGTGGCCCTCCTGCCGCCCCCGGCCGTGCCCCGCCCCGGCGTGGTCGAGCTGACGGTCACCGCCCCGCGCGCCGTCCGCGAGATCGGCCTGGCCTGGCTCGACGGCCACCCCGACACCCCACCGGTGGCGGAGTTCAAGCGCTTCCTCCTCTCCCGCCGCGGCCGCCTGATCCCCGAACTGGACCCGTCCGTCGGGTGATCGGGACCCCGCGCCGAAAAGCGGTGGACCGGCCCCGGCACGGCGAGGACAATTCCGGAGTCGTCGGGGCCGAGGAGGAGCTTGTTTGGACGTGTTCACGTGTGCCGGGTGCGGTACGGAGCTGACGGTGCCGGTCTCCCGGGTCGCCCTTCCCGTCCACACCTACTTCGGAGCCTGGGAACAACTGCACCCGCCGCTGATGGAGCCGACGACGTACGCCGTCGACCCCGAACCCTGGGGGCCGCCCTGGCGGTTGTGGGACGAGGTGGAGGAGGCGGAGGCGGCCGCCCAGGGCGTGTACGCGCCGGAGTACTCGGTGTCCTTCGGGGCCCGCGGCAGGATCGTCATGGCACCGGGCGACGCCCGGGGCATGGCCCTGATCCTCGACAAGTGCGAGGGCTACTGCATGGGCGTGGACGGCCGCGACGGCCCCAATCTGGCATGTACGGGGTGCGGACGCCCGGTGGCGACCCGGATGGACGACTGCGGCCTCTGGCAGGCGGTGTGGCTGGAGCCCGACGCGGTGGAGCGCCGCCCCGGCGACCTCCCCGCCGCGCCGCCGCCCGACTGGGACGACCTGCTGTGTGAGTCGTACGCCGTACCCCCCTTCGAGCTCGACGGATCGTGGAGCCGACGCTGGGCGGCGGCGGTCGGGGTGGCCCTCGCCCACCTGGTGGCGGCCTGCGACGGCGGACCCGTGACGCTGCCCGGCGGGCTCACCGAGGAGGTGTTCGGCCCCTCCGTCGCCCGCTTCCCGTCCCCCGGGCTCCCGGCCAGGTCCGCGGCCTTCGCCGGGCCGGGGACCGGCCTGTCCCGGCCCGCCGCCGACATCCTGCTCGTCCCGCGGCATCCGCTGACCGGTGAGCCGTGGCGACCGGCGACCGGCACCGCCGCGGTCGTACCGCTGGACAGCGGGGTCTGGGCGTACCTCGCCCTCCCCCGCGCCGGGGAGACCTCACCGGTGCCGGCGACCGGCCGCCTGCCGGAGGGCGTCCTGCGCGACGACTATCCGGAGCCGCCGAACCCGTGGCCGCTGTGGCCCGACGGACAGGCCTTCGTCCGCACCCTGGCCCGGCTGCCCGCCGCCCGCAGCCCCCGGCTGCGCGGCTACTTCGACCGGCCCGGACAGCAGATCTAGGTCGTCTCTTCCGGCCGGTCGGGCGGGGTGGGGGCCGCCACCGAGAGCAAGTAGCCCGCCTGGAAACGGGACTTGGCGCCCACCGCGCGCATGATCTCGGCGATGTGGCGCTGGCAGGTCCGCTCCGACATGCCCAGGCGGCGGGCGATCACCTTGTCCTCCAGTCCCTCCGACAGCAGCCGGACGATCGTCTGCCGCAGTTCGTCCGAGATCGACCGGGCCGCCTCCGGGCCCACCGAGGTCGGGAACGGCTCCGCGCCCACCCAGGAGCGCTCGAAGGTCGTCGTCATGAAGTGCACGACGCTCGGCTCCCGCACCACCAGCGCCGCCCCGCTGCGGTCCGGCACCGCCATCAGGCCCGTGTGTTCATCGAAGATCAGCATCCGCATCAGCCCGTCGCCCAGGGTCCGTACCTGGGCGCCCAGGGCCGTCACCCGCTCGACGTACGCCGCCGTGGGCCGTGAGTAGCGTGCCGTGTGCTGGTAGATCGTGCGCATCCGGACCCCGCGCGTCAGCAGGGACTCGTCCCGCCCGATCGACTCCTCCAGCGTCTCCAGCGGGCGACCCCCGCCCGGCTGGGAGGTCAGCAGCTCCCGCTCGCACGTCGCGACCAGCTCCGCGATCAGCCCCCGCACCGCCCCGAGGTCGGTGACCAGCTCCAGCCGGCCCGACCCGCTGATGTCCCGGTGCGCGGTCCCCGCCTCGTACGCGGGCACCAGCGCCTCCAGCCGCCCGCGCAGCCGGTCCATCTCGTCGTGGGTCTCCCGCACGAGCAGCGCCAGCGGGGCGAGGGCCCGGGCCGCCGCGGCCCGGGGGGCCACCGCGCTCCATCGGTCCGGGTCGTCGCCCGGGGCCCGCTGGAGCAGGTGCGCGGCGGCCAGCTCGGTGATCGCGGCGGCCGCGCGGACGCCCAGCGCCCCGGTGGCCTCGCACAGGTCGAAGGCGTGCCGCTCGACGGCGTACGCGTACAGGCGCCGGGCCGCGGGGCTCAGCTCCCCGTCAGCTCCGGCCGGCCCGGATTCCTCGGGAGGCATATGGGTATGCGTCCCGGGTTGTGCCTGTTTGTAAACCCCTCGTATTTCCGCAAGGCGGCAAAGCGACGCCTGGACGGCCGCCCTCGACATCCGCCGAGGCGGCACAGTGGCAGCACGGCACGAGGGGGAAGCGCGGTGTGCTGCAGCGGACGCCCAGGCGAGAACGGGGGCCAGTGTCCAGCTCGGCCCGCGGCCGGCCGTGGTGGTCGCGCCAGAGCCGTTCGGTGCCATCCGACCGTGAGGGGGCGGAGCGGCGGGTACGGACGGACTGGCGCGACCCCGAAGAGCCCGTGCGGGCCTCTCGGCCGTCGGTCATCGGCCGTCAGTCGCCGGCCGGCTTCGCGTAGTCGCTGTAGCCGGTCCAGTCCAGCGCGACGCACGGCTCGTCGCCCAGGACCCAGGCGTCGTGCCCGGGGGCGATCTGGATGAAGTCGCCCGGGCCGAGGTCGCCGCTCTCCCCGTCGTCCATGACGATCTTCATCCGGCCGCTCACGATGTACCCGGTGTGGGCCGAGCGGCAGCTGTCCGTGCCGGCCAGCGGCTTGATGTGCAGCGACCAGCGCCAGCCCGGCTCGAAGACCGCACGCCCCACCGCCCCGCCCTCGGTGTTGAACAGGTCCAGCCTGCCCGTGCCGGCCTCGAAGGGCCGCGTCTCGTCGGGCTTGTCGAAGTTCCTGTGGACCAATCCGCCCATGGCCGGTCGCCTCCGGGAGTCTGGCAGCACACCCCGAGTCCAGTTCCCACGGTACGCGCGCCGGGCCGCGCCCGTGGATCACCCCCGCGGGGAACACCCCGCGCGGATCACCCCGCGCGGATCACCCCGTCCGGATCACCTCCTCAGCGACTTCCCGAAGCCCGAGGCCAGCGGCATCCGCAGGCCCAGGGGCGGCGGCGCGGCCAGGGCGTCCGTCACCGGCCGCGAGTACCGCCCCGAGAAGACCGCGCCCAGGATGAAGTCCACGGCCAGTGCCACCACTTCCGGCTGGTGCTCGCGCAGTCCGTGCCCGTCCGAATGGACCTCGAAGCGGCACGTCGACCGGTTCGCCTTCTTCGCGCGCGTCGCCAGCCGGAAGGAGGCCTCCGGGTCGCTGCGCGCGTCGTTGGTGCCGTGGACGATCAACACCTGCCGTCCTGAAAGCTGTTTCACCGGTTCAGGGGAGTCGGCCCGGCCCGCCTCCGTTAAACAAGGGGCGATCACCACGACCGAGTTGACGGCCTCGTGGCCCGCCGCCCGCAGCGCGGCCAGTCCTCCCGCGTCGTAGCCGGCCAGGCACACCGGCACGTCCCCGTACCGCCGCACCGCCTCGTCCGCGGCCCACCCCGCCTGCTCCTCCCGGGCGGAGTCCCCGCCGTGGAGGACCATGTGCGTGACGAGCCCCTCCGCCCCGCCCGCGCGGGCCAGCGCCCGTGCGAGCGGACGCATGGGACCCGGGGAGAATCGGGAGGCCCCGGGGAGCAGGAGCACCACCCCGTTGACCGTGCTTTCCGTCGAACCCGAGCCGGTTCTCGCGCCGGCCGCCCGCCCCAGACGGACTCCGCGCGCCGGCGGCGCATGCTGTGCCATGGCGGAACAGTCTCAGACCTTCAGGTGTACGCCATCCGTCCGCGCGGTCTCTGTTACATATCGACGCCCGCCGGGGACATTCCGCTCTACGCGCGTAGGAGTAGAGTGCGCAGATGACGAGCGAGACCCCCAACCTGCCGACCCCGGATCAGATCCGTCGTTCCCCGAAGGTGCTGCTGCACGATCACCTCGACGGTGGACTGCGCCCCGGGACCATCATCGAGCTGGCCCGCGAGGTCGGCTACGAGAACCTCCCCGAGACCGACGCCGACAAGCTCGGCATCTGGTTCCGTGAGGCCGCCGACTCCGGTTCCCTGCCGCGCTACCTGGAGACCTTCGCGCACACCTGCGCGGTCATGCAGACGAAGGCCGCCCTCTTCCGGGTCGCCGCCGAGTGCGCCGAGGACCTGGCCGAGGACGGCGTCGTGTACGCCGAGATCCGCTACGCGCCCGAGCAGCACCTGGAAGCCGGCCTCTCCCTCGAAGAGGTCGTCGAAGCCGTGAACGACGGCTTCCGCGAGGGCGAGCGTCGCGCGAAGGCCAACGGCCACCGCATCCGCGTCGGCGCCCTGCTGACCGCGATGCGCCACGCCGCCCGCGCGCTGGAGATCGCCGAGCTGGCGAACCGCTACCGCGACAACGGCGTGGTCGGCTTCGACATCGCCGGCGCCGAGGCCGGGTTCCCTCCCACCCGTCACCTCGACGCCTTCGAGTACCTCAAGCGCGAGAACAACCACTTCACCATCCACGCGGGTGAGGCCTTCGGCCTGCCGTCGATCTGGCAGGCCCTGCAGTGGTGCGGCGCCGACCGCCTCGGTCACGGCGTGAAGATCATCGACGACATCGAGGTCGCCGAGGACGGTTCCGTGACCCTGGGCCGCCTGGCCTCGTACGTCCGGGACAAGCGCATCCCCCTGGAGATGTGCCCGACCTCGAACCTTCAGACCGCCGCGGCCGCCTCGTACGCCGAGCACCCGATCGGTCTGCTGCGCAAGCTGCACTTCAGGCTCACGGTCAACACGGACAACCGCCTGATGAGCGGCACCAGCATGAGCCGCGAGTTCGAGCACCTGGTCGACACCTTCGGCTACACCCTCGACGACATGCAGTGGTTCACCGTCAATGCGATGAAGTCCGCGTTCATTCCTTTCGATGAACGACTGGCCATGATCAATGAAGTGATCAAGCCCGGTTACGCGGAGCTGAAGTCGGAGTGGCTGTTCCAGCAGACCGTCTCCACCAGCGGTTCTGTATCGGCCTAGGCCACGACATGACAGAACGGAAGCGCCCGGGAGGGATAATTCCCGGGCGCTTTCTCGTATTTAAGGATGTTTGCGGGCGAGGGTTTGAAGTGACTAGTTTGCGGAGCCGCTCAATTCCCCGTCGCAAGGACAACTTTTCATGAAGAAGTCAGCTGCCAAGACCCTCGGTACCGTCGTTCTCGGTGCCGCCTTCGCCGCGGTCGCCGCCGGTACCGCCTCCGCCGCCGTCCCGGCGATCGGCCTCACCGACGCGCTGGGCTCCGCCACCGGCATGCTCCAGGGTGCGACCAGCCAGCAGAAGGTGGGCGGCGAGGCTCAGCAGTCGAGCGACCCCACCTCTCAGATCACCGGGGTGCTGAACCCGCTCACCAACAGCCTGAACGGCCTCGGTAGCTGAGTCTGCCGCCACTGCGACGCGTACACGTGTGCGGCGGACGCATGCCCTTTCGACCAGGTATGTATCCCGCCGCGCCGTGTGCCACGATCGCCACCAACTGCCCGCCGACGTCTTGGGTATGAGGTTCTCGGTCATGCGCATGAAGGCACGAGCGACGATGGTCGCGCTGGTCCCCGCCCTGCTGTTCGCCGCGGTGGGGTGCAGCAGTACGAACACCCCCGCGACGGGCAAGGCCCCCGATCCCAAGGGCTCCGCCGGCAGCGCCTCCGCAGCGCCCGGTGCCCCGGCGCCGTCCGCCGCGGCAGCCGGATCGGCGGCGCCGAAGACCGGTGGCAGCAGGCTTGAGCGGTCCGCGCTGGCACAGGGTGACCTGCCCGGCTACCAGGTCTCCGCCCAGGGCAAGAACCCCAATGCCCCGGACGGCCAGCCGCAGGCCGACAAGAAGGCCTGCCAGCCGCTGGCCGACATCATGGGCGACAAGCCGGACCCGTCCGCCCGCGAGACCCTCAGCCGCGGCATCGGCTCCCAGAAGCAGCTCGGGCTGGCCGTCTCCGCCTCCGTCAGCTCCTACTCCGAGAGCGACGCGAAGGCGCTGATCTCCCGGCTCAAGTCCGCCGTCGCCGCCTGCGGTACGGGCTTCGCCGCCAAGGTCGAGAAGCAGACCGGCGCCTATCGCGAGATCCGCCCCGCCGCCTACCGCACCGGCGGCGACGAGAGCGTCAGCTGGACCATGACCGCGGCCGCCGAGGGGGTCTCGGCGCAGGTCCATCTGGTCGTCGTACGCGAGGGCGACACCGTCGTGCGACTGACGGCCCTCAACGTGGCGGGGGCGGCCCAGCAGAAGGCGCAGGTGCCGCAGGACGTGGCCGACAAGCAGCTGGAGAAGATCCAGAAGGCCCGGTAGGCCGGCCGGCCCGAGGACGCGCCGGCCGCCGGACTACCAGGCGGCCGAAGCGGACTTCTCGTTCGGCAGCAGCACCCACAGCGCTATGTAGATCAGGAACTGCGGGCCCGGCAGCAGGCACGAGACGACGAAAATGGCGCGCATCGCGTTCGTCGAAATTCCGAAACGCCGCGCCAGTCCGGCGCAGACTCCGCCGATCCAGCGGCCGTCACGGGGGCGGACCAGGGCGCTCATGAGATTCTCCTTCGTCGTTATCGCTTTCTGCGATGGCTCAATACTCCCGCTGGACCGCCGACAGAACGTCGGTCCAGCGGCCGAGCCCGACCCTGGAAATCTTCGGGGTATCCCCCTGATAAACGGTGTGTGAGCGCCTCAGCCGGGCCCGCAGCGCCGGTACGACGGCCACGTGCGCGAGCACCACACCGACGGTGTTCAGCAGCACCGAGTCCACGTCCACGACCTGCCCCGGCACCGCGGTCTGCAGCATCTCGATGCACACCGAGACCAGCGCGCCCGCGGCCGCGGTCCGGGCCAGCGAGGACCACGCCGACAGGGCCGACGGTGCGAGCCGTCCGCTGATCAACGGCACCAGCACCCCGAGCGGGGCCAGCAGCGCGAGCCCCTCACCGATCTGCCGGGCGGCCTCCAGGGGACCGAGGGCCAGGTCCGCCGCGATCCCCTCCAGCGGGCTCAGATTGGCCGCCGCGGTCCAGGGCACGTCCAGCGGCCGCAGAGTCAGCCAGCCGACGACCACGAAATGGGCGGCGAGCAGGACCCCGGCCAGGAGTCGCAGACGGAGGTGGATCGCGGTGGCGGCGTTTTCGCCGGCCTCATGACGCTGCACACCTGCGAGGACGCGTCACCCGGTAGCCCTGGTTCCGGCCAGGAGGGGGGTGTGGCGGGGAGCACCCGAGAAGGTGTGGATCCGGTGTCCTGGCCGGTCAGCGCGTGGCGATGAGGACGATCAGGAGCAGCGCACCGATCAGGGCGGGCGCGATGATCTCGTACGACCAGCGCACGCGCACACTGCCCTGCGCGCCCGGCCGCGCGGCGTTCAGTTCGGCCAGTCCCTGCAGCTCGTCGACGATCCGGTCGGCGTTGGCCCGCATCGGTTCGGTGGCGGCGGCCGAGGCGGAGGCACGGCCCCGCGCGGTGGGGTCGCCCGAGCTGCCCGGGTCACGACGGTCGATCGCGTTGCGGCGCATCTGCTGCCGGTTGACCTTCTTGCGTTCCCGCAGCGAGACCGGCACGGACCAGAGCTGGTACTTCGAACCCTCGGCCAGTACCTCGGCCGAGTAGCCGGCGCGCACCGCGTCCACGGTCGCCCAGGGCAGCTCGATGATCCGGAACGGGTTCCGCACGCGCATCCGGTCCTCATTGGCGAAGACGGCCGGGCGGAGGGTGAACGCGACGATCAGCGGTACGACGCACAGCGCCACCGCCAGGCCGATCCACGGGGTGCTGCCGGAGCCGCGGAGCACGGCGTCGCCGCACAGCCAGACGGTCAGCGCGAGCAGCAGTACCCCCGAGACGAAGCCCATGGAGGATCGGTAGACCCGTTCTGCGTACACCGGCTCGTCGGTCGGCTGCTGGCTGCTCATGGGGTCGATTCTGCCCCACTGCGCCGCCCGGGTGTATCAGCCCACGAGATCGGCGTACAGGATGATGTTGTCGGGGCGGTGGCCGTCGGTGATCGCGCCGCCGCAGGTGATGACGCGCAGCTCGGGGCGGGTGGTGTCGCCGTACACCTTGGCCGTCGGGAAGTGCTTCTTGTCGACCTGCTCCAGCTCGCGGACGCGGAAGGCGGCGGTGGTGCCGTCGGCCCGGGAGACGGTGATCTCGTCGCCGGTGCGGACGCGTGAGACGTCCTTGAGCACGGCTGGGCCGCGGGCGGTGTCGAAGTGGCCGATCAGCACGGCGGGACCGGTCTGGCCGGGCGTGACGCCCTTGGTGTACCAGCCGATCCGGTCGGCGTCGGCCACCGAGGGCACCTCGACGGTGCCGTCGGCGGCCAACCCGAGGCCCAGTACCGGGGAGGTGTCCACCCCGGCCGAGGGGATCCGGACGCGTACGGGCTCGGAGGCGGGCATCGCGGCCGCGGTCGGGGTGTCGGCCGGGGCGGCGGAGGCTGGGCCGATGTGCGGGGTCGGGGCCGACGCCGGGCTCGCGGCGGGGGCGCCGCCACAGCCGGTCAGGGCGGTGAGGGCGAGCGGGACGAGCAGCGCGGTGGCGCGGAGGGCGGCTCGGGACATGCGGGGGCTCCTGAACGGGACCGGCGGGCCACCCGAGGGT
>NZ_JBGBPT010000072.1:0-6501 GCF_041106355.1 Streptomyces sp. BF23-19
CTCCGTCGGGGACAGCCGCGAGGGCGGCGGCGTGCAGGGCGGCCGGGGCGCCGTGATGGGCCCGGGGGCTGCCGGTGAGCACGTACCACTCGTCGGCGTCCTTGTACTGGACGTCGAACCGGACCAGGCCCCCGGCCACCACCGTCGTACGCAGCGTCAGCGGGCCGGTGATCACGCCCACCTCGTCGGTCATCGCGCCGCCCGGCCCGGCGAGCACCTCGTCCTGCCACCGCTGCGGCCGCGTCATGAGGCGCAGGTGTCCAGCATCGTGGTGAGCATCTTCTTCTCCGGTTCGGTGACGGTCAGTCCGTACGTGGATTTCACGGTGGTCCAGGCCCGCCCGTACTGGCACCAGCTCGCCTTGTCCGGAGGCTGCCACAGGTCGGGGCTCTGATCACCCTTGGAGCGGTTCGAGGCCGCGGTCACGGCCAGCAGCTGGGGACGGGTCAGATCGTTGGCGAAGGCCTTGCGCCGCGCGGAGTCCCAGCCGGCCGCGCCCGAGCGCCAGCCCTCGGCGAGCGGCACCATGTGGTCGATGTCCATCTTCCCCGCCTCGGTCACGACCACCCCGTCGTAGAGGCTCTTCCAGTTGCCGGAGACGGCCTTGCACTCGGCGTCACGGGTGACACCGGTGCCGTCGCGCTCGAGGACCACCTCACGGGTGTCGCACTTGTTGCCCTGCTGCGCCCAGTGCGTGAACTTGTCCCGGCTGTAGCCCGCCATGGTGCCGACGGGTGCCACCTTGAGCGCCGCCAACTGGCTGCGCGCCACGGCGGTGCTGACCATACCGGGCAGTACGTCCCCACCGGCCGGTTTGGCGTCGCCGCCGGGTGAGTTCGGCGCCTTCGGCGCCGTGCTCGACGGCGAGCCCGCGGGCGCGGACGCCTTCGGGTCCCCACCGCCCGGCGCCGCCGGATCGGAGCACCCGGTGGCGGCGGCCAACAGCAGCGCCACCAGCACCGCTCCCGGCACACCTATCTGACGTCCCATAACCCCACCCCGAGCCGGTACCGCTCCGCACGCTGTCCCGGAAACACTACCCAGAACCGGACAATCAACCTACCGAGGCCCCTCCGGCGGGCGTTGTCAGTGGCTCTCGCTAGTCTCCCGGCATACCGCAGCTCAGGGGGGTCGGCTTCCCCCTGTCAAGGCTGCGCGGAACCGGAACGGACAGGCGGAGGGGCACGGCTGATGGCATGGCTGGCGGCGGGCGAGGGGTACGAGATCGCCCTGGTGGAGGGACGGGTGGCGGCGAGGTCCGCCACCGGGCGGACGGCGGGACGGCAGTTGAAGACACTGCCCAAGGCCCTGAAGGACCATCCCGAGGTGGACAGGCTGCGCAGGCTGGGCGCCTGGCTCGACCGGCACGAGGCGGCCTGCGCCGCACAGGTCGACAGCTGGATGGTCTCCTCGCTGCCCGTGCCGACCGAACTGCTCGCCCGGGTCTGGCCGGACGAGGCCTGGCAGAGCGCCCTGCGCGACGTGGCCGTCGTCGGCGACGACCCGGACGAGGTGGGCTTCCTGCGGGACGCCACCGCCTCCGGTGAGCTGAAGGTGGTCAACCTCGACGGCGAGACCGTACGGCTCTCCCCGCGCACGGTGACCCTGCCGCACCCGGTGCTGCTGCCCGACCTGGACGACGTACGGGACTTCGCGGCCGAGCTGGGCATCGTGCAGCGGGTCGAGCAGATCCACCGGGCCACCTGGCACAAGCCCACCGAGCTCGCCGCCACCGCCACCGAGGTCCGCGACTACGCGGGCGGGGCCTTCCCCACCCGCTTCAGCCTCGCCGCCCGCGCCACGAGCCTCGGCTACCGGGTCTCCGGCGGCTACGCCACCTGCAAGGTCCGGGACTCCGGATCCGCGACCGAGGCCGCCGTGTGGATCGGCGAACCCTATTACGAGGACGAGACCACCACCGGCGCGCTGAGCTGGCACGACGAGGACGGCCGGGGCGTACGCCTGACCGAGGTCGGACCGGTGGCCTGGTCCGAAGGCATGCGGATGGCCGCGGCGCTGTACGCCGGGCGCACGATCGAGGAAGGCGCGGACGCGTGAGCACCGACCAGGAAGACACCGAGATGAACAAGGCCGAACTGCTGCTCAAGGCCGGCGCCGTACTGCCGCCGGGCACCACCGGCGCCGGCCCGGACGCCGTGGACCTGACCGCGCGTTCCTACCGCCACCCCGGCCTCGGCGACGACCGCGTCGTCGTCCGGCTCGCCCCCGCCGAACTGGGCGCCGCAGAGGACCTCGCCGCCGGATTCCTGGGACTCGTACGGGACGAGGGCGAGCCGCCCGTCGTCGGCCTGAGCCGGCGCCAGGCGCTCGGCTTCCCCGAATGGGTCCTCGTGCACCACCCCGAGGACGGCCACCACGCCCTCGCCGTCGTCCCCGAACTCGACCGGATCGCCCGGCAGGCCAAGACCAAGCCCAAGGCCGCCCTCGACGCCTGCCTCGAACTCGCCGGCCGCCTCGCCGCCTCCGTCCCGCACTTCCTGCCCCTCTTCCACGAGCAGGCCGCGCGCCTCTTCCTCGCCGTCGAGAACACCACCTACGCCGCCCAGCTGTTCGGCCGGGCCCGCGCCGCCGAGGCCCAGTACGGGCTGGACATCGACGAGGACCGCCTCGACGCCGTCTTCCTCGAATTCGCCCTCGTCGGCGCCCTGCCGGTGAAGGTCCTCACCGGCTACGGCAAGGCCCTGGCCGCCCGGGTCACCCCCGCCGAGGCCTACGAACGCTTCCGCCGCCTGTGCGTACGCCGCACCGCCGGCGGGCTGGCGCCCTCCGCCCAGGCCGCCACCGAACTGCGCCGCCTCGCCCGCGCAGCGGGCCTGACCGGCACCGAACCCGAGCAGGACTACCTCGCCGAACTGCTGCCCCTGCCCGCCACCCTGCGCGCCGCGCTCGGCTGGTGGAAGGCCCACCGCGGCGCCCTCGTGGCGCTCGCCCGCCGCGTTCCCGCGATCCGCGGCACCCTCCTCGGACTGACCCCGCCCAGCGGCGACGGCGGCGATTTCACCGTCCTGTGGCTGGAGATCCTGGAGGAGTCCGGCGCCTCGGCCGGCCTCGCCGACGGGGAACTGCCCGCCGAGCAGCGCTGCGCCGACGGCACGGCCGGCTGGCTGGAGCGCTTCCACGCCGCCCGCCACGCCGGCTGGGGCCGCCGCCCCACGCTCCCGCTCCTCCTCGACCTCGTCGAGAACTGCGCCGACCGGCTGCGTACCGAACTCGCCCACCCCGGACGGGAAGCGGGCCTGCGGATCGGCGTCGAGGACGCCGACCTCCTCGACCTGCTGCTCGCCCTGGACGTCCCGGTCGTCGACCCCGAGGCCGGCACCGAGGACCGGCGCCACCGGTACGACCACCTCAACCTGTCCGAGTGGGCCGGCGGCGACCAGCGCCGCGACCTGCTCGCCCTCGCCGCCGACCAGCGCTTCCACCCGGCCTTCCGCCGGGCACTGAGCAACCTGGGCGACGGCAGCGCCGACGTCGTCCGGGCCGTCGCCGCCTCGCCCGGTGGCCGCCCGCTGCTGGCCGAGTGGATGCGCGACGTCGCCCTCGCCTCCACCGCCGCCGGTCTGCCCGGAGTCCCCGACGCCATCGCGCGACTGCGGTGGCTGCCCACCGAAGCCCTGGAACTCGCCCCCGAGGAAGTGGCCGCCGCCGCGGCCGCCGACCTCGCCGAAACCCTCGCCCGTACCCTGCGCGGCGGCCTCTTCGAGGAACTGGCCTGGCCCTCCTGGGAGGAGGCCCTCGACGAGCTGAACCCCGGCCAGGGCCGGGAGGACCTGACCGTGGTGGAGGCCTGGCCGTACCTCATCGTCGCCAACCAGACCCAGGTCCGGGTCATCGACGCCGAGTCCACCGTCCTCACGCACGACCTGCGCGTGCCGACCGGGAACTCGTACAACCACGGCTTCCACTACGTCGACGGTGAACTCCTCGTCTTCTGGTCCTCCTGGAACAGCAACGGGATCCAGGGCTACTGGCACCACTCGCCCGGCACCGTCCTGACCCTGGACACCGACCGCAACCACTGGTCGCTGCGCAGCGACCACCTCTCCCTGCCGCTCCCCGGCGGCGGGCGCGTCACCGGCGGCGGAGTCCTGCACCGCGGCGACACGAAGCTGCCGGACGAGCGGCCCCTGCTCTGCGACGGCACCTCGTACTGGGTGTGGCAGCGCCGCGACCAGCAGAGCGACAGCGGCTGGCTCGAGTACGACCCCGCCGGCGGCACCCACGGGCGCCGGTCCCTGCCCGCGTTCTTCGCCGACGCCCGGCGCGCCGACTCCGACGCGGACCAGCGCACCGGGCAGCACGCCTGGCTGCGGCCCGCGCCCACCGTCCCCGGCTCCGTCCTCGGCGAGCCCACCGACGGCCTGATCGGCTGGCGCACCGTACGCCGCGCCGGCAACGGCTGGGAGGGAGCCGACACCGGCGGCCGCACGGTCGCCGTACCCGAAGGAAACGACGCGCCCGTCGCCGCCCTCGTCTTCCCCGGCGACGACCGGCCCCGCACCCTGTCCCAGAGCTGGCGGGAGCTGAGCATCGGCGACCCGGACGGTGTGGTCACCGCCCGCTCGCGCGACGGCCACCGCCGCCGTTCCGCCTTCGGCACCGGCAGCGTGGACCTTCCGCCGCTGTCGCACTGGTACGCCCTGCGCCCCCGCGACACCGAGGCCTCGGCCGTCCTGCGCGCCGCCGACCGGGAGACGGCGGCCGCGCTCCTCAAGGCCGCCGCCGCGGCCGACAAGGCCGCCGACCTGCCCGACCTCGTCGGCGCGGCCCTGCCGCGGATCACCGCCCCCAAGATCATCGGCGGCATCGTCGAGGTCCTCCGCTTCACCCTCACCCAGCAGAAGGACCTGGACGCGATCGCCGCCCGGCTGCACCCCGACACCACCCCCGTCGAGGAGCGTGAACAGGGTCCCGGCGACCGGCTGATCGCCGACGGGCTCAGCGGCCTCATCGGCTCCCGCTACTACCGTTGGAACGGCGAGAGCGACGCCGTCCACCACACATTGGGCCGACTCGACGCCGCCCGCACACGGATCGACGACGCCCCGGTGCCCGGCCTGCTGCACTTCGACACGCCCGCGCTGCCGTACTGGTCCTTCACCTGGACCCCGCTGCTGGACCAGCCCGCGGCCGTCGCCTACCGCGCCGCCACCGTCGCGCCCACCGACGAGCAGCGGGAGGCGCTGCTCACCCTGCTCGCCGCCGTCGACGCCCTCGGCCTGGACTCGGCCGAAGGCTCCGCGGACCGCTGGCGCCGGGTCCTGCTCCGCCTCGACCGGCAGCACCTGCTCACCCCGGACGGCGAGCGCAACGTCCACCACCGCAGCCTGCTGCCGCTCGGCGGCGGAGCTGTCCTCGCGCTGACCGAGCACAGCGAATCCGTGCCCGAAGGCCACGAGTTCGGTGCCCTGCTGTACGACCCCACCGGCCGGTTCACCGTCCCCGGCCCCTACACCGTGCGCGGAGACGCCTCGCTCGGCGACCGCGCACGCGGCGCCGGCTGGCTGAGCGCGTTCCTCGGCGCGGCCGCCGAGCACGGACCCGTGCCCTTCCGCCCGGAAGTCGCGGAGGAGTTCGCCGAGCTCACCGGAGTCTCTGGCGCCCTCGCCCGCCTGGTGATCGCCGGACTCCCGGACATCGACAGCAACGAACGCAACTTCCTGACCCCGGAACTGCGCACCGCCCTCGGGGTCAAGGCCACCGAGGCCGCGTACGCCCGCGACGAGCTCAGGGGTCTCGACACCGAGCTGCGGCGGGCCGTCGTCGCGGCCCTGCTGCCCGCCGATCCGGCGAAGCTGTGGAGCGAGGGCCCCGACGTCGCCGCCGCCGCGGAACTCTGGAACCGGCGCGTGGGCCGCCGTACCCCCGTCCCCGACTGGCTGGCCACGGAAGCCGCGCGCGCCGTGGGCGGCTCCTGGCCCGCGCACCGCGCCCTGTCCGCCCTGCTCGACCCGGCCGCCTCGCACGAGCTCTCCGTCGACGTGCCCTGGACGGTGAAGGGCGACCATGTGGAACCCGCCGAGCCGGCCTCCGGCCTCTTCACCGTGTCCGTCCTGACCGGGACCGTGGCCATGGCGTCCTGGCTGGCTCACCGGCTGCCCGCGGGGGATTCCGTACGAGCGGCCCTGCCGCCCGTACTGACCGCCGTACGCCAGCGGCTCGCCGCGCCCGAACTGCTCCTGGAGATCGGGCACTACACCAGCCTGCCCGACTTCCGGAAGTCGGCGGGCACCCCGACCGAGACCGGCGAGGGCTACGAGCGCTACGGCGCCGTCGTCATGGCCACCCACGACGACCAGCCCAAGCCCGCACTGCGCCCGGCACTGCTGGACTCCACCGGCTCCGACCCGTACCTGCCGGTGCTGCGCGGCGACGACCAGCGGCCCTCCGCCGCCGAGGCGGCGCTGCGCACCACCCACGACCCGCGCTTCGCCGCGCTGCTCGCCGACCCCGGAGCCCCCGCGGCCGGCGCCGGGGGCG
>NZ_JBGBPT010000072.1:6511-48657 GCF_041106355.1 Streptomyces sp. BF23-19
GCAAGGTCGCGGAGGCCGCTCCGGTCGCCACCGCGGCCGGCGCCGTGGCCGCGGACGGCACCTGGTGGCCGCAGGACCCGAGCCGTTCCGTCCCCGAGGTGGTGGAGGAGGCGAGCACCCGGTACGGGCTGGGCGCCGACGCGGCCACCCTCTACCTCATGCTGCTCGCCATGCCCGACCCCACCGACCGCAACACCGCGCGGTGGACCGGCTGGAAGCCGGCCCGCCTCAAGGCCGCCCGCGCCGAACTGGCCGCCACCGACCTGGTGGTGACGGCCGGCCGCAGCCGGGCCGGACGTTCGCTGTTCCTGCCCGGGGGGTGGTCCGACATGTCCTCCCCGACGCTGCCGGTGGAGCAGTGGAAGCTCCCGATGTACGGCCTGGGCGCCGGCCATCGGCCCTGGTTGGGCGTACTGGTGCCGCTCGAACCGGCCGCGGAGCTCTACCGCCGGGCCTGGCAGCGGATCCAGGACGGCGACCTGCCGCGCTTCGAGGAGCTCAAGGTGAAGCGCACCCGCGCCCGCCGCCGATGAGGTGAGGCGCACCCGCGCCCGCCGCCGCCGAACCGGCCGCTCCCGTACCCCTGTCCGGCGCGGCGCACCTGCCCGCAGGCGCGCCGCGCCCCGGACCACCCCGTACACATTCCGGAGGACCCCCCGATGACCGTCACCGAAGAAACCGCCCCCGCCGCCCGGCAGGTGCTGCCCGCCGAGGAGCGCCACGCCGCCGAACTCGCCTTCCTCGCCGCCCAGGACCCCGGCCCGCGCCCGCCCGGCTGGGCCCTGACCCCGCGCGCCGTCGTCACCTTCGTCTGCGGCAGCGACGGAGCCGAACTGACCCTGCCGAAGCGCCGCGCCGGACTCCCCACCAAGCTGGCCATCGCCCCCAAGTTCGTCGGCGAACGCGCCCTCGTGGAGCGCTGCGTCGTCACCCTCGCCGGAGAGCGCGGCCTGCTCCTCACCGGCGAGCCCGGTACCGCCAAGTCGATGCTGTCCGAACTGCTGGCGGCCGCCGTCAGCGGCACCAGCGCCCTCACCGTCCAGGGCACGGCCGGCACCACCGAGGACGCCTTCCGCTACGGCTGGAACTACGCCCTGCTGCTCGCGCAGGGCCCCACCTCGCAGGCCCTGGTCGACTCGCCGGTGCTCTCCGCCATGCGCACCGGACGCGTCGTCCGCGTCGAGGAGATCACCCGCTGCC
The DNA here is from genome assembly GCF_041106355.1 of Streptomyces sp. BF23-19. Taxonomy (NCBI): domain Bacteria; kingdom Bacillati; phylum Actinomycetota; class Actinomycetes; order Kitasatosporales; family Streptomycetaceae; genus Streptomyces; species Streptomyces sp. BF23-19. The sequence continues at coordinate 7,712 of NZ_JBGBPT010000072.1, forward strand.
TGCCCGAGGTGCAGGACGCACTCGTGTCGATCCTGTCCGACCGGCGGCTCAGCGTGCCCGAACTGACCGCGACCGAGGACGCGGTGGTCTCCGCGGCCCCCGGCTTCACCGTCATCGCCACCGCCAACCTGCGCGACCGCGGCGTCTCCGAGATGTCCGCCGCCCTCAAGCGGCGCTTCAACTTCGAGACCGTCGCCCCGATCGCCGACGCGGACGCCGAGGCCACCTTGATCCGTCGCCAGGCGGTGGCCGCCGTCCAGCGGGCCGGCGCCGCCTTCGGGGTCGACGACGCCGTGCTCGACGCGCTCGTCACCGTCTTCCGCGACCTGCGCTCCGGCCGCTCCGCCGAAGGCTGGGACGTGGAGCGCCCCGGCACGGTCATGTCCACCGCCGAAGCCGTCCAGGTGGCGGCCTCGCTCGGGGTCGCCGCCGCGTACCTGCCGGGCGGGGACGTGCTGGACCTGCTGCCGGGGCACCTGCTGGGCGTCGTACGCAAGGACGACCCGGCCGACCACGGACGGCTGCTGGGGTACTGGGACGGGCCGGTCCGACGCCGCGCCGAGGACGGTTCGCCGATGTGGCGCCGCCTCTGGGACCTGCGCGGGAGCCTGCGTTGAGGCACACCGATCCGCGCGCCGCGGTCGACGCCCTCGCCGCGGTCCGCGAGCCGTACCTCATCGGGGTGCGCCACCACAGCCCCGCGCTGGCCGCGGTGGTACCGGCCCTGCTGGACGCCTCGGGAGCCGACGTGGTCTGCGTCGAGCTCCCGGCGGAGTTCCAGCCCTGGCTGGAGCACCTCGCCGACCCGGAGACCGTCGCCCCGGTCGCCCTCGCGGGCACGGGGGAGGACGGCCGCCTCGCGTTCTACCCGTTCGCGGACTTCTCCCCGGAGCTGGCCGCGATCCGCTGGGCCCGCCGGGCGGGCGCGTCCGTCATCTGCTGCGACCTCCCCCTGGCGGACCGCGGCTGGACCGACCAGGGCACGGTGCCGAGCCCGGCCGCGGCGCCGGACGCGGACACGGACGCGGACACGGACGCGGACAGGGACGCGGACGCGGATACGGACGCGGCCTCGGCCACGGAGGCGGAGGCGGAGGCGGTTTCGGGCCGGCCGGGGCCCGGCGGGTCCTTCGCGGACGCCCTCACCGCCGCCGGCACCGGCCGGGACGGCGACGACCTGTGGGACCGCGCCGTCGAGGTCCTCGCCCCCGGCTGCAGCCCGGAGGCCGTACGACGTGCGGCGCTCGGCGTCGGCTGGGCGCTGCGCGCCGACACGGGCACCGTCCCGGCGACGGACCTGGCCCGCGAGGCCCACATGCGGAGCGTGATCGCAGGCGCGGTCGCCGCCGGTCACCGGGTGGCGGCGGTCATCGGCGCCTTCCACGCCCCGGTCCTCCCGGGGTCGGCCGCCGCCCACGGCCACAGCCAGGGCCAGGGCCACGGCCAGGGCGGCCACGGCCACGGCCACGAGATCGACCCCCAGGGCGACCCGTCCGGCTCCGCCCGCGGCTCCGACGTCCGCACCGGCGCGGTCGGGGCTCCGGTCGTGCCGGGCCCGCGGGTCGGTGGAACCGCCGCTGCCGGGACGTCGGCCGCCGACACGGTTGTGGCCGTCACCTCCTTCGTGCCGTACTCCTTCGACCTGCTCGACTCCCGCTCCGGATACCCGGCCGGGATCCGGGACCCCCGCTGGCAGCAGGCCGTCCTCGAAGCCGGCGGCGACCCCGACCGGGTCCGTGAGGCCGCCTCCGTCGCCGTGACCGGGCTCTGCCGGGAGCTGCGCCGCGCCGGGCACACCGCCGGCACCGGCGAGGCCGCCGAGACCCTACGGCTCGCCTGCGACCTCGCCGCCCTGCGTGCGCTCCCCGCGCCCGGCCGCGGTGAGCTCCTCGAAGCCGTCACCACCGTCCTCGGCCAGGGCGAACCCCTCGGCCGGGGCCGGGCGCTGGCCCGCGCCCTGGAAGCCGTGCTCGTCGGCACCGCCCGCGGCCGGATCACCCCGCACGCCCCCCGCTCCGGCCTCGGCCCCTCCGTCGAGGCCGAACTCGCCGAGCTGCGGCTGCCGTCCCCCGAGGATCCCGCGCCCCGCGAGATCCGCCTCGACCCGCTCCGCTCCGCCCTCGACGGCCGCCGCGAGGTCCTGCTGCAACGGCTCCTCGTGTGCGGAGCCTCCTACGGGGAGCCCCTCACCGTCGCCGCCACCGGCGACGGCACCGCCCTCGGCACCAAGTGGCGGCTGTCCTGGACGCCTTCCGTCCCCGCCCGGCTGGATCTCGCCGGGGTGCGCGGAGTCACCGTCGCCCAGGCGGCCGCCGGAACGCTGCGCGACACCGCCCGCCGGGCCGCCGCCGAGGGCGGGCCGACACCGGCGCAGATCCTCGCCGGACTGTCCGCCGCCGCGCGGTGCGATCTGCCCGAGCTGGTCGACGTACGCCTCCACGAGGCGGCCACCGCCCTGCCGCAGACCGCGACCCTGCCCGAGCTCCTCGACGCCCTCGATCTCCTGGAGGCCCTCCACCGCGGCCACCTGCCCGGCACCTCCGCCGCCTCCCGGGCGGCCGCCGCGCACCTCGCCGGCGACCTCCTCGAAGCAGCCGTGCGCTGTCTGCCCGGCCTCGCGGGGAGCGAGGACCCCGCCGACGCGGCCGCCCTCGTGGCCCTCGCCGACCGGGCCGCCGCCCACCACCTGGGCCTGCGCACGGACGACGCCCTCGCCGACCTGGCCGCCACCGCGTCCCCGTTGATGCAGGGCGCGGCCCTGGCCGTACGGGTCCTGCTCGACCTCGACCCGGCCGCCGAGCTCGGCGGGCGCGCCGCCGGATGGATCGACAGCGCGGGCACCGCCGACAGCCGGCGCGCCCTGACCCGGCGCCTCGGTGGACTCCTCACTGCGGCCGGGCCGCTGCTGCAGTCCTCCCCGGCCGCGCTCACCCCGCTCCTCGACCGCGTCGAGCACCTCGCCGACCAGGACTTCCTCGACCGGCTCCCGGCCCTGCGCGGCGGCTTCGACGCCCTGTCGCCCGCCGCCCGCGACCGGCTGCTCCACACCGTCACCGAGCGGCTCGGCGACCGCATCGACCTCGCGCTCGACGCGTCACCCGCCCTGCTCGCCCTCTGGGCGGCGGCCGACGCGGCCGGACTCGCCGCCCTCAAGGCCCTTCCCCTGCCCGGGACGCAAGCGCCGACACCGGGTCCGGACCCGACGCCGATTCCGGACCCGATTCCGGACCCGACACCGGACCCGACACCGGACCCGACACCGGACCCGACACCGGACCCGACACCGGACCCGACACCGGACTCGGCCCCGGAGGCGCCGGAAGCCCTGCCCGAGCAGGCTCCTGGGGCTCCCCGGGCCGACAGCCCGCGGCTCGCCCCCGCCGACCGCTGGCGGCTCCTGCTCGGCCGCGAACGCGACCGGCTCCCGGCCGGCGCCCGCCGCTACGCCCACGCGTTGGACGAGCTGTACGGCGCCGGGCGCGGCGAAGGCGCCTCCGACCTCGACCTCGGCCAGGGCGGGGGCCAGCGAGGCGGCCAGGAGGCCTCCTTCCCCACCGCCCGGGAGTGGTCGCAGGAACTGGAAGCGCTGTTCGGCGCCGACGTCCGGGAAGAGGTGCTGGCGGGAGCGGCCGAAGCGGGCCGCACCGACGTCCTCACCCAGCTCGATCCGGCGGCCGTGCGGCCCTCGGTGGAACTGCTGAGTTCCGTACTGTCCCTCGCCGGCGGGCTGCCGGAGGCCCAACTCGCCCGCCTGCGCCCCCTGGTGCGCAGGCTGGTGGACGAACTCGCCAAGGAGCTCGCCACCCGCCTGCGCCCCGCCCTCTCGGGCCTCGCCACCCCGCGCCCCACCCGGCGGCCCGGCGGCAAGCTCGACCTGGCCCGCACCCTGCGCGCCAACCTCGCGCACACCCGGCGCCGGGCCGACGGCACGGTGGTCGTCGTCCCCGAGCGGCCCGTCTTCAGCACCCGGGCGAGCCGCGAGGCCGACTGGCGGCTGATCCTGGTGGTCGACGTCTCCGGCTCCATGGAGGCGTCCGTCATCTGGTCGGCGCTGACCGCGGCGGTGCTGGGCGGCGTACCGACCCTGTCCACCCACTTCCTCGCCTTCTCCACGCAGGTCGTGGACCTCACCGACCGGGTCGAGGACCCGCTCTCCCTGCTGCTGGAGGTCCGGGTCGGCGGCGGCACGCACATCGCCGCCGGTCTCGCGCACGCCCGCTCCCTGATCACCGTGCCGAGCCGCACCCTCGTCGTCGTGGTCAGCGACTTCGAGGAGGGCGCGCCGATCGGCGGGCTCCTCGGCGAGGTCCGCGCGCTGGCCGCCTCGGGCGCCCACCTGCTGGGCTGCGCCGCGCTCGACGACGAGGGGACGCCCCGGTACTCGGTCCCGGTCGCGCGGCAACTCGTGGCGGCCGGTATGCCCGTGGCCGCCCTCAGTCCCCTCGCCCTCGCCCGCTGGGTGGGCGACCGCCTCCGTGGAGAGTCCCGTTGAGCACCGAACTGCCGCCCGTCGCCCCCGAGGTGCTCGCCGAAGCCGTCGAGAACCTCACCGCCCGCCTGCGCAAGAAGCTGGACGCCGCCACCGAGGGCTGCGCGGCGGGCGCCGTCCTCGAGGCCGACGGCACCGTCACCCTCCGCTTCGGCGAGGACGCCCTCGTCACCCTGAGCCCCGGTCCGGCGGGCACGATCACCACGGCGGACCAGGCCACGTGCAGCTGCCTGCTGGCACCCCGCTGCCTGCACCGGGCCGCCGCCCTGGGCGCGGCCCCGCTCGCGGACACCCCGCCGGAGCCGGCAGCGGAGCCGGAGCCGGGCCCGGCCGCGGCGGCCGATCCCACCGCTCCCGCCGCCGCGCCCAGCGGATCCACGGAACCCGCCGCGTCCGTCGGGTCCGTCGGGACCACCGTGCCCGCTCCGGCCCTCACCGCGGCTCAACTGCGCGCCGCCGGTGCCCTCTGGCACGTGGCCGCCGAAGCCCTCGCCGCCGGGGTCACCGCCGGGGGAGCGGTGGTCCAGGCCGAGCTGCTGCGCGCCGCCCACACCGCCCGCCTCGCCGGGCTGATCCGGGCCGAAGCGGCCGCCCTCCGGGTCGTACGCGGTCTGCGCGCCGCCCGCGAACACCGGGCCGGTCAGCGGCTCGGCGACCTCACCGGCGCCTTCCGGGAGCTCCTCCACACCGCCGGCCTGCTGGCTTCCGGATCCGCCGACCCCGCACTGACCGGCACCGCCCGCCGCGCCTACGCGCCCGGCGGCAGCCTCCAGGTGCACGGCCTGTGCCGGGAACCCGTGCTCTCCGCCACCGGATACGGCGGAGTGGTCACCCACCTGCTGGCCCCGGACGGCACCCCGTACTCGGTCTCCGACGTCCGCCCCGGCGGCCTGGCCCGCGCCCGCGGCGCCGGTTCCGCCTCCGTGGCCCTCGGCGGCGCCACCCTCGACCACGCCGGCCTCGCCCGCGGTGGCCTGCGTATCGTCGGCGCGACCGTCTCCCCGGAAGGCCGGCTCGGCGCCGGACGCGGGGTCAGGGCCACCCCACTGCCGGGCAGCGCCTGGACCGAACAGCCCGCCGCGCGGCTCTTCGCCCGACCGGCCGCCGAGGCCGTCGCCGAGTTGCTCGCCGACCCGGACGCAGCCGAGTCCGCGCTGCTCGGCTGTGACGTCACGGTCGTCGGCGCGGTCGCAGAGCACCTCTTGGTCCGCGAGACGCGCCCGGACGCGCCCCTGCTGCGGCTGCTGCCCGCGCATCCGCACCCGGAGTTGGCGCACACGGAGAACCTGCGCCGGATCGCCTCGTACCCGGGGCTCCAGCTGCGCGTCCTGGGCCGCCCCGACCTGGACCGCACCGCCACGCTGCGCCCCGTGGCCGTGGGCCCGGTGCCGGGCGCGGAGCACACGCTGCGGCTGCCCGAGGAGTGGCTGGGCCGGGCCGACCTCGGCTACGACCGCCTCCAGGGCGCGCACTTCCCGCAGGGAGCCGCGGCCCCCGTACCGCTCCCGGCCGCCGAGGGCCCGGACCCGCTGGCCGACTCCCCGCTGTGGCGGGTGCGCCGCCTGCTGGAGACCGGGGTCGCCGGTGGCCGCCGGGCCGTCGCCGAGGCCGCGCGCGGTACGGAGTCCCTGGCCGGGGCCTCGTACGCTCCGCTGCGCCGGGCGGGGCTCACCGCGGCGGCGGAGCTGGCCGCCGCACTGGCCGCCGAGGCCGACCGCCGCCCGCGTGACGTCTTCGGCCGGCTGGCCGACCCCTCGTCCGACGGCTACGCCTGGGCCTGGCTCGCCGCGGCAACCCACCTGGCGGCGGCGGAACGCTGCTTGATCGCCGCGTCCTGGGCGGCGAGCCCGAGCGCCGTCCCGGTCAGCGGGCGGTGACGGAGGGGGTCAGCCGGCGGGCCAGGAGGTCCAGGGCCGCCGTGACCTCGCGGACGGTGTCAGGGTCGGGGGCGGTTCCGTCGGGACCGGTCAGCGCCGCCGCGAGCGCCTCGTCGATGGTGGCGGCACGGACCTCGGCGACCCGTGCGGAGGGTTCGGCGGCGGGACGGATGAGCCGGCGGCGCCGGTCGGCGGGGTCGGGCTCCGTGTCGACGGAGCCCGCCTGCTCCAACCGGGCGACCGCCGTGGAGACCTGACTCTGCGGCAGGCCCGTCCGTGCGGCGATCTCGCCGACCGTGGTCCCGGGGTGGGAGACGACGTCGCCGAGGACGACGACCACCGAGCGGACCGATCCCGGCGGGCCCGACTTCGGCTGGGGCATCGCCTGTTCGCCGATCTTCATGAGGGTGCGCCCCAGGAGGAACGCTTCGACTCCGTTCATGAGCAGCAGAGTACATCTCAATAGATGCATCTATCTTGATGCATCTATTGAGATGGATTACTGTCGTGTCGTCAGCCGGAGATGCCGATGACACATCAGCAGGGGGGCCACCATGTCCACGACCGCCGCCGCGTCCGCCACCGCCGCTTCCACCGCCATCGCGTCCGCCGCCATCGCCACCCGCACCCTCGCCGTCCCGGGTGCCACCCTGCACTTCCAGGTCGCGGGCCGCGGCCCCGTCCTCCTCCTCTCCCAGAGCGGCGAGGGCGACGCGGACCGCTCGGTCGATCTCGTCCCGCACCTGGCCGACACCTTCACGGTCGTCACCTACGACCGCCGCGGCCTGTCGCGCAGCACCCTCGACGACCCCGCCCGGCCCGTCACCATGGCCGAGCACGCGGACGACGTCGCCCGCCTGCTGGCCGAGGTCACCGACGGACCGGCGCTGATGGCCGGGTTCAGCATGGGAGCCGCGATCGGCCTGCAGGCCGTGGCCCGCCACCCCGGCCTGCTGAGCACCCTGATCGCACACGAGCCGGTGATGCCGAACCTGCTGGCCGAGGCGGACCGCGCGGAGCACCTGGCCGAACTGGCGGCCATCCGGAACGCCTACGCCGCCGGGGGCCTGACGGCGGCGTTCCCGGCGATCGCCCGGCACCTCGGCATCGACCCGGCGCACGACGAGACCGAGGGCGACCTCACCCCCCAGCCGCTGACCCCGCGCCGCCGGGCCAACTTCGGCTTCTTCATCGGTACGGAGTTCACGGCCGTCACCACCAACGACCTGGACCCGGCGGAACCGCTACGGGCCGCTGCGCGAGCCGGTACCAGGATCATCGCGGCGACGGGCCGGACCACCCGGCCGACGGTCCACACCTACCGCTGCGCGCTGGCGCTGGCGGCACGCCTGGGTACGGAGCCGGTCGAGTTCCCCGGCGGCCACAACGGGAACACCGCGTTCCCCCGTGCGACGGCACGCACGCTGAAGACCCTCCTCGGCCGGTGATCCCACGGCGCGGCGGCCGGAGCCCCGGCGGCTACCCCGTGCGCAGCCAGGCCCGCAGCACGCCGAGGTCGGCCTCGGTCAGGCCCTGTCCCGGATCGACCCGGTGCAGGAGCACCCGGCCGGGATGGCGGGCGGCCACGTAGTCCCGGTCGGCGCCGGTGATCTCGTCGTCGACCCAGATGAAGGACCGCCCGGCGGCGTGGTCGAGGAGCGCGGGGGTCTTCCAGTGGATCCCGCCCCGCCCGTCCTCGTCGGACGGCTCCGGCCAGACCACCACGGGCAGCTCCGGCAGGCCGAGCCGGGGCGCGACGCACTCGTTGGCCTCCGCCATCCAGGTCGTGGCCCACACCAGCTCGCACGGCAGCGCCGCCAGCCTGGGTCCGAGTGTCGGATCGACCCGGGCGAGCAGGGGATTGGGTTCGTCCTCGTTGCCCGCGGGGTACGGGCCCGCCCCGAAGGGGATGAGGGGTCCGTCGACATCGAGGTAGAGCAGCACGGGGGTGGTGGAACCGGTCATGAGGCCACCGTAGTCCTCCTGGGCGTGGGTGATGATCTTGATGGACGGAGGTCGGAGCGGTGGCCGAGAACGTGGGCGTGATCGAGCGGTTGTGGCGGTACCCGATCAAGTCGACCGGTGGCGAACGGCTGCGGAGCGTGGCCGTCGACGAGCGGGGCCTGGTGGGCGACCGGCTGTACGCGGTACGTGACGGGGCAGGCAAGTTCGGCTCGGGCAAGAACACCCGACGGTTCCGGCGGATGGACGGCCTGCTCCAGCTGAGCTCCCGCTACCCGCGCGGCACTGCGGAGCAGGTTCCTCCGGAACTCCTCGACCCGCACGGGAACGTGGTGGCCGACCCCACGGCGTACCTGCGCGGCCACCTGGGCCGTGAGGATGTGGAGCTCGCCCGCGAGGGGGAGACTTCGCACTTCGACCAACTGCCGCTCAGTGTCCTCACGACCGCCACCCTCGACCGGATTCGCCACGAGGTGCCGGGCGTACCGGTGGACGAGCGCCGGTTCCGCCCGAACGTCCTCGTGCGCACCCCGCCCGGCACCCCGCCCTTCGTCGAGGACGAGTGGATCGGGCGCGAGGCCACGGTGGGGGACACCCTCCGCGTCGAGTTCGTGCGTTCCAGCGAGCGGTGCGTGATGACCAACCGGGCCCAGCAGGACCTGCCGCACTCGCCGCTGATCCTGCGGACGATCGCCCGGGCTCACGACAACCGGCTCGACGCGCTCGCCAGGATCGTCACCCCGGGAACGGCCCGCGTCGGGGACCGCCTCGTGCTCGACCGCGAGCGCTGACGCGCTCCCCACCGGGTGAAAGGGAGTGGCCCGACGTGCGCGAGAGGGAACCCGGGCCGCCGCGATCGCCTCTTGATGGCCGAAGGGGGGATGGCCATGACGAAGACAGCGGTGTCCGTGACCGGGCGGCTGGTGGTGGCGGGGCTCCTGTGCGCCGCTCTGGCGGCGTGCGGAACCACCCGGTCGGGGGAGGTCGCGGCGCCCGCCGACGTACCCACGCTCACCTCGGCCGAGTGCGATCTCGACGTGCCGACTGAGGAGGAAACGGGCGGCTATGCGGGTCCGCCGACCGATCAGGAGACGGGCGGGTACGCGGGTCCGCCGACCGATCAGGAGACGGGCGGGTACGCGGGTCCGCCGACCGATCAGGAGACCGGCGGCTATGCGGGTCCGCCCACCGATCAGGAGACCGGTGCCGACGCAGGCCCGCCGACCGACGGGGAGATGGCCGACGGTGGTGGCCCCTGCGGTCCGGCGGACTGGTTCGACATGACCCGCGACTTCACCGCCTACCACCACAAGCACGAGGCCGACGACGGGTACGTGGACTCCGTGGTGATCAAGGAGGTCCGCGTCCGCAAGGTCCGCACGGTCGGCGAGGCGCGGATCACCTTCACCACCCAGGAAGTGGGCAAGGGCCGGGGCGACGCCGCCCGCAGCATCGCCACGGTGTTCGCCGCCTGGCGGCACGAGGTCTACGGGGACACGGGCACGGTGACCCTCCAGACCTCGACGGGGCCGCGGCTGAACATCACCGAGCCCTGGTGACCCCGGGCCACCGCGCGTCCCAGAGCGCGCAGTGGTGCTCCACCCGCGCGTCCACCGTGCGGATCCCGCCCGCCCCCGGCGCCAGCGACAGCACCGAGGTCGAGGTCCGCCCGCCGGGCCACCGCGGTGCTCCCGGCGCCGCCGGAACGCCCGTGCGGGCGAAGTCGGTCCAGTAGCCGGTCATCCGGTCCGCGAGCCGGCGCTGCGGTGCGGTCAGGGGCGCGATGGTGAACAGGTAGGGCAGTTCGAAGCCGTGCGTCGCGCCGAACGGCAGGTCCGGCGGCACCGGTAGACCGGTGAAATCGGGCGCGCCCCGGTCGCCGAACCGGTACGCGTACACCGGCACGTAACGGCCCAGCGCCGCGCCGTCCCGCAGCGTCGGGCAGGCGAACGACGCGTCGGTCAGTACGGTGGCCCACGCCACCGCCGGGCTCGCGAAGGCGGACACCGGGTAGGCGGCCTCCACGGCGCGGGCGGTCGGCGGGTCGAAGGACCGCTCCAGCCGGGCCCGGTAGGCGGCCGGGTCGGGGATCGGATACCCGGCCAGGGTCTGTGCGAGGAAGAGGCGCATCTCGTCCTGGTTGAAGCCTTGGACCACCGGCACCCGGTGGAACCGGCCGGCCTCCAGCGCCCGCCGCGGTTCCAGGGGCAGCACGCTGTTGCCGTAGGAGACCAGCGAGAACCGCTGCATCAGTTCGGCGGTCGCCAGGGCCCCGGTGTCCAGTCGGCGCAGGCAGTCCAGCACCCCGCCGGGCCGGTCGCAGCCGAGCCGGGCCGCCGCCAGGGCGCCGTCCGCGACGGTACGCGGCTCCGTTACGAAGGGCTCGTACGTGCCGAGGCCGGGCAGCAGGGACCGCGGCGGCGCCGTGGTCGAGCACGAGCCGCTCTGCACGATCGCCCGGTGGAACAGGCCCGCCGACGCGGGGGAGGTGAGGTGCGCGCAGACGCTGAGGGCCCCCGCCGATTCGCCGAACACGGTGACGTTGCCCGGGTCCCCGCCGAAGCGCGCCGCGTTCGCCCGTACCCAGCGCAGCGCCGCCCGCTGGTCCGCGAGGGCGAAATCGGGCGCCCCGCCGAGCTCCGGATGGCCGAACAGCCCGAAGACGCCCAGCCGGTAGTTCACGGTCACGACCACCGCGCCGCCCTGCCCGGCGAGCCGCTCGGGCCGGTACGCGTCGCCTGCGCCGCTGAAGAAGCCGCCGCCGTGGAACCAGACCATGACGGGCCGGCCCCGGCCCCCGGCGGCGGCCCGGCCCGCCGGAGCGGTGACGTTGAGGTACAGGCAGTCCTCCGAGCCGGTCGGCCCGCCCGGCCCGACCGTCGGCAGTTGCACGCAGCGGGAACCGGGCGTTCCGGCATCACGTACGCCCTGCCAGTGCGACGCCGGTTCCGGCAGCCGCCAGCGCAGGGGTCCGGTCGGGGGAGCGGCGAAGGGGATCCCCTCGAAGGTGTCGTACGCACCGTGCCCGAGTCCCCGTACCGGCCCCCGATCGGTGTCCACGACAGGCCGGTCCGGACCGGGAGCGGCGCCCAGCAGCAGCAAGACGACGGGGAGCAGCAGGGCCCACCGGCGACTGAACTGGCGAAAGTCGGTCACGGCCGACGCCCTTTCCCCTTCGGGGCCCGGGGCGGGGGCCGGGCCCCAGGTGGGGGGACCCCCGTTTGCCCGCCCCGAATGGCGCAGTGAGCGGAAGTGGCACTCAATGTAACAAAGCGTGCGCTTCCCATGACGCACGATGACCGGCGCGCGATTGCGTAGACCCGCGCGTCGGCGAACGGAGCTTTCCATGAATGACCCCATCACCCTCGCGGCGAAACAGCACGAAGACCGCCACGGGACCCCCGACCCCATAGCACCGGACGAGCCGACCACGCCGCCCATGCGGACCCTGCTGGAAACGGCGGCCACCTGCCGTCCGGTCGAGGAGGTCACCGCACTCGTGAGCCTCCTCAAGGAGGGCGGCCCGCTGCCCGACGCCGGGCACGACGCGCTGCGCACGGCCGCCGTGACCCGACCGGTGCAGGACGTACGACGGATGGTCGCCCTGCTGGGCGAGTCGCCGCACGAGGTCGCCGAGGCGGACCTCACGCTGCGCGCCGCCGCCGTCGGACGGTCCATCGAGGACGTCGCCCTGCTGGTGACCATCCTCGGCAAGGAGGACGCGGCGGAGACGGAGCGCCGGGGCCGTGCCGGGCCCGACGCCCCGGCCGCGCCGAACGCTGCCGGATCCGGCCCGCACCCGGAGCCCTCCGCTCTGCCCGTGGAGGAGCGACACGAGGCACCGTACGAGCCGCGGTACCCGGAGCTGTACGACGCCCCGTACCAGGAGCCGCTCCGGCGCACCGCGCCCGTCGCCCCGCCCGCCGCCTCCCGCGACCGGGCGCTGCGGCGCGTCCTGCGCTGGCCCGTCGCGATCACCCTGCTGGTCAGCGGCGCCCTGCACCTGCCGAACGACCTGACGGCCCTGCCGTTCGTGGCCGCCGTCGACTACCTGCCCCTCCTCGTCACCGTGCTCTGCCTGGTGAGCGGCGCGCTGGTGGCGCTCCGGGACACCACGGCGGTGTGGCGGGCGGGCGCGGCCACCGCTCTCGGCGTGGTCGCCCTGCACGTGCTGGGCGGGTCGCTGCGGTACGACCCGCTGGCGGGCGCGGTGGGCGGCGCCCTGGCCGGGGCCGGAGTCGCCGTCGTGCTGTGCGCGGCGGTGGGTGCGGTCCTCGCCGGTCTGGCCCTGAGGAACCGCCGGGAGCCCTCGGCCTGACCGGCCCCCGGCCCATGACCCCCGGCTCCACCGGAACGGCACCCCGCGCCCCGTGCGCGGGGTGCCGTTCCGTTCGGAGTCGGGCGTGGCTTTCCGGAGTCGGGCGTAACCGTTCGGAGTGGGGCGTGGCCGTTCCGGGCGGGCGCGGTCGGACTCGACCCGCGTGGTCACGCGAGCAGATTCACCGCCCGGGTGAACACGCGCGGCAGCCGCGCGGCCAGCGGGACGATCCGTGGCGCGAGGCGCGGCCGGTGACGGGCCCACAGCAGGGACGCGGTGAGCGCCCGGTAGCTGCGCGACAGGTCCCGCCAGGCCTGTTCGTAGGCCTGTGGACGCCCCGCCCGCACGCACCGCACCAGCTCGCCCGCGGCCGTCACGGCCAGGGTGAGCCCCTCACCGGTCAGCGCGTCCACGTACCCGGCCGCGTCCCCCACGAACAGCACGCGCCCCGCCACCCGTACGCGGGCCCCCTGGCGCAGCGGCCCGGCCCCGCGCACCGGCGTACCCGCCGCCGCGGCCAGGCGCTCCGACAGCACCGGGAAGCGGGCCAGCTGTACGTCGAACGGGGCCTGATCGGAGGTCAGCACCGCCACGCCGATCCGGTCGGGCGCCAGCGGGGTGACATAGGCCTCGCACCGCTGTGACCAGTGCACCTCGACGAGGTCGCTCCACGGCTCGACGGCATAGTGGCGGCGCAGTCCGTAGCGTGCCGGGCTGCGGGGCGCGCGCGGCGCCGACAGGCCGAGCCCGCGCCGGACGGGTGAGTGCAGGCCGTCCGCCGCGACCAGGTAGCGGGCGGTGAGCCCGGCCGCGCCGATCTGGTGGACGTCCTGGCGCACCTGGTCGACGCGCCCGGGGAGCACCCGTACGCCGAGCTGCGCGGCGCGTTCGGCCAGCGCGGCCTGGAGTTCCGTGCGCCGGGCGCCGAGGCCCGGACCGGCCCGGAACAGCCCCTCGGCGCCGCGGCCGCTCACGCCGTCGACGTAGCGGATGCCGTGGAACGGCTGCCCGGCCACGGCGACGCCCAGCTCCCGGAGGTGGCGTACGCCCCCCGGCATCAGACCCTCCCCGCAGGCCTTGTCGATGGGGGTGGGCCTCGGCTCCACGACCACCACCTCGAGGCCGGCGAGCGCGCCGTGGATGGCGGTGGCCAGTCCGGCCGGGCCGCCGCCCGCGATCAGCAGGTCGATCACGAGGCGGCGCCGGCCGAGGGGACGGAGGCGGGAGCCCGCAGCCGGCCGCCGTCCGTGAGGGCGGCGTCCTCGCAGCCGATCCGTACGCGCAGCAGCAGCAGATTGAGCACGGTGAAGCCGAGCGCCGTCATCCAGGCGGTGTGCACCAGCGGGAGCGCGACGCCTTCCGCGACCACCGCCACGTAGTTGGGGTGGTGCAGCAGCCGGTACGGCCCCGCCGCCACCAGCGGCAGCCCGGGAATGACGAGCACCCGCGTGTTCCAGCGCTTCCCGAGGGTGGCGATGCACCACCACCGAAGTCCCTGGGCGGCGACGGCGACGGCGAGGGCCGACCAGCCCAGCAGGGGGACGAACGGCCGCCCGGCCGCCCAGGGTTCCACCACGCAGCCCACGAGCAGCGCGGTGTGCAGGGCGACCATGGCCGGGTAGTGGCCGCGGCCGTACTCGCGGGCGCCGCGGGCCAGGCTCCACGCCGCGTGGCGGCGGGCCGTGATCAGCTCGGCGAGCCGCTCGGCGGCGACCAGGCCGATGAGCAGCAGGTACGGGGTCAAAGAGGTGGGGGCGGTCAGGGCGGGGATCGAGATCATCGGGGTCACCAGCGCAGGAGGGCGAGTTCGGACGCGAAGCCGGGACCGAAGCCGAGCATCAGCCCGACCGATCCGGGCGGGGGCGGTCCCGCGCTCTGGACGCCGTCCAGGATGTGCAGGACCGAGGCGGAGGAGAGGTTGCCCACGGCCGCGAGCGAGCGCCGGCTGGCGGCGAACGCCGAATCCGGCAGCGCGAGGGCCTCCGAGAGGGTGTCGAGGATCTTCGGTCCGCCCGGATGGCAGATCCAGGCATCGACGTCCGCGGGCTTGAGGTCGTGCGCGGCGAGGAAGGACTCGACCTCCTCGGCCACGTGCAGCCGGACCAGGTCCGGCAGTTCGCGGCCGAGCACCATGCGCATCCCCCAGTGGCCGATGTCCCAGCCGAGGAGGTGCTCGGTGCCGGGGTAGAGGCGACTGCGGGCGGCCACCACCTCGGGCCCGGCGCCGGTGGCGTGCAGAGGGTGGTCACGTCCCACCGCCACCAAGGCGCCCGCGCCGTCGCCGAACAGGGCGCCGGCCACCAGGTTCGCCATCGAGGCGTCGGTGGACTGGAGGGTGAGCGAGCACAGCTCGGTGGACAGCAGGAGCGCCGCGTGGCCGGAACGGCCCGTCAGATGGTCGTGGACATGGCCCACTCCGGCGGCGCCTGCCGCGCAGCCGAGGCCGAAGAGCGGCACCCGCCGTACGTCGGGACGCAGGCCCGCGCGGGCGGCGAGACGGGCCTCCAGCGAGGGCGTCGCGAGCCCGGTCACCGTGGTCGACATGACCAGGTCGACCTCCCGGGCCGCCAGGCCGGCGTCGGAGAGGGCGAGTTCGAGGGCCCGGGCGCCGAGCTCCAGGGCCGTCTCGATGAAGAGGGCGTTCGTCGCGCCGAAGTCGTTCCCCGGACCGTACCGCTCCAGCGGCAGCGCGAGATGCCGGCCGTCCACGCGCACCGAGCCGTGGACACGGCGCAGCAGGGCTGTGTCGGAGCCCGGAGGCAGGAAGCGGGCGAGCGCCTCCGTGATCTCGGACTGTGGGTGGCGATGAGGCGGGAACACGCTGCGCACTGCCAGAACACGCGTCATTCGCTCACCATAGAAAACAACTGACACATCATTATGAATCAGGCGAACCGGGCGCGGCGCCGCATAGCGTGTCGCCGTGCCCGTGACGCGAACCACGCAGACCTACGAGAATGCCGAAGTCACCGGGAGCGCGGCGTCCGGCCCCGCCCTCGCCCGTGGCCTGGCCGCCGCCTGCCATCCGCTGCCCGCGGCCGCCGTCACCCTCTTCGCCGCCGCTCTGACGGCCGCCGCGGGGCACGGCCCGGCGGGGGCGGCCGTCACCGTGGGCGCGGTGGCCGCCGGACAGCTGTCGGTGGGCTGGTGCAACGACCGGGCCGACCTACGGCGCGACCTGGTCACGGGCCGACCGGACAAACCGCTCGTCGCCGGTACGGTGCCGGCCCCGGCCGTGACCTGGGCCGCGGCCGGGGCGCTGCTGCTCTGCGTCCCGCTGTCGCTGGCCTGCGGGCCGCTCGCCGGGGCGGCGCACCTCGTCGGCGTGGCGGCCGCCTGGGCCTACAACCTCAGGCTGAAGAGCACGGCCGCCTCCTGGCTCCCGTACGCCCTGGCCTTCGGCCTGCTGCCCGCCTTCGTCACCCTGGGCCTGCCCGGCGCCCCTTGGCCGCCCCCGTGGCTGACGGCCGCCGCCGCCCTCGTCGGCGTGGGCGCGCACTTCGCCAACGTGCTGCCCGACATCGAGGACGACCTGGCCACCGGCGTGGCGGGGCTGCCGCAGCGGCTCGGCCGCCGGGTCTCGGCCGCCCTGGCCGGGCTGCTCGTCCTCGGTTCGACCGCCACCCTGGTCGTGGGGCCACCGGGGCGGGTGACGACGTACGGCTGGATGCTGCTCGCCGCGACCGCGACGGTACTGCTCCTCGCGGCCCGCCGACCGGCCGGAAGGCTCCCGTTCCTGGCCACGATGGCGGTGGCCGGAGCCGATGTGGTCCTGCTGGTCGTCGAACTCCGCCCGTGAGCCGCCGCGGCGAGCGGGCTCACTCCGCGCGCAGGGCCCGCGCCGTACGGGTGCGCGCCGCCCACAACGCGGGGGCCAAGGCGCCGGCCACGGCGAGCGGCACACCGGCGAGGGCCATCAGGAGGGGCAGCAGCCCACCGTGGACGTCGATGAACGCCTGCGGGATCGTGAACCCGGCCGCCCGACCCATCGCCGGCATCACCGCACGGTGCAGGGCGGCGCCCAGCGGTGCCCCGACCGCCCCCGCGACCAGGCCGATCGCGGCCACCCCCGTCAGGACCTGGACGACGGTCTGCCGGGGAGTCATCCCCAGCGCCTTGAGGACCCCCTGGTCGTGGACCCGATCGCGGGTGTCCAGGACGACCGTGTTGAGGACACCGAGCCCGGCCACGGCGACGAGCATCAGGGTGAGCATCGCGATCAGCCCCTGCATCGCGGTGAGGACGCTCGACGACGGACTCTCGGTGGCCGAGGCCTGGGCGCCCAGCGGCTCCAGGACCTGGTTCAGCTCCGGGAGGTAGCGGTCCCGGTCGGTCCCCGACGTCAGCTCGACCCCGAACACGGCGGGCAGATAAGGGGATTCCAGTGCGGCGACGGACTCCAGCGAGGTGCGCAGCGTCATCCCGTCGTCGCCCAGGTCGAAGACCTCGCCGACGATCGTCAGCCGGGCCGAGCGCCCCTGCTCGGAGACGACGAGGCCGTCCCCGACGCGCAGCCCGGTGGCCTTCAGGAACCGGCCCGCGACGACGGCCTCGCCCCGCGCGGCGAACCAGCGCCCCGAGATCATCACCGCTGCGGCGCCCGCGCCCTCCCCCTCGTACGCCACGAGCGGCGCGCCGCCCGTCAGCCCCGCCACGTCCACCTCGGTACGGGAGGTCCGCCGCGACGACCGGGTGCCGGCGTGGTCCGCCAGAACCCGCGCGACGGCGGCCGGGTCCGCCGGGCGCACCGCGAAGGACGCGTCGGGACCGCCCTCCGGCGGAAGTACGGTGCGCACCGTGACGGCGCCGGAACGATCCGGGTCGCCCTCGGTCCGCACGGCCACCAGGGTGCCGCCCAGACCGACGGCGAGCGTCACCGCGAGGGCCCCGAAGGCCACCGCCGAGGCCGTCGTCGCCGACCGGGCCGGCCGGGCGAGCGGACCCGCGAGCCCCAGCACCACCGAGCGCGGCAGCGGCAGCCGGCCCAGGGCGCGCCGGGCCCGCAGACCCCGCCGGGCCCCGGTGCTTCCCGCGCCGCGGCCGATCACCAGGGCGGCCGGCAGCCGCGCGGCGCGTAGCGCCGGTACGAACGCGGTCGCCGCGACCACCGTCAGCGCCGCGGCGGGCACCAGCACGTCCACCCACACGGGGACCAGTACCGAGGCCGTCCCGTACACCTCGGCGACCTGCGCCATCACCGGTACGGCGAGCGCGTTGCCGAGGAGGACGCCGAGCAGCGCCCCGGCCGACGCCGGCAGCAGCGCCTGCGCCACGTACGCGCGGCCCACCTGGAGCGGAGTGAATCCGAGGGCCTTGAGGATCCCGATCCGGCGGGTGCCGGCGGCCACGGCCCCGCTCACCACCGTGCCGATCACCAGGACCGACATGGCCAGGCCCAGGAAGGCGAAGACCGTCAGGAAGGGAATGAACGCGGCGGTGTTCTGCTGGGCGACCTGGCGTACGTCGAGGTACGACCGGGCTCCGGTGACGGCGCCGCCCGGTACGGCCGCGGTGATCGCCTCCTGCCCGGCGCGTACGTCCTCGGCGGTGCCGGACGAGGTGAGCCGGTAGAGCATCTGGAGGTCGGGACCCGCCGTCGTCAGCCCGGCCACCTGCTCCGGTACGACCCAGGCATCGGCGCTCCGCCCCGCCGACGAGGCGATCCCGACGACGGTGAGCTCCACCTGCTCGGCCCGCACGCGTGCGCCCGGCCGGACGCCCGGGGGCAGCGTCGCCCGCTCCAGCACGATCTCACCGGGGGCGGCGGCCCACCGGCCGTCGACCAGGGCGACCCGGTCGACCGGACCGTCGGGAGCGGCGCGCCCCACCAGGGTCGAGGGCGGCGGGGTGTAGCCCGGAGGGGTCTCCCGCAGGGGCCACAGGCGGACCGACGCGAGGGGGTACGGGCCGGCCGCGTCGGCCACCCCGGCCGTGCGGGCGCTGTCCGCGAGCCGCTGCTGCGTGCCGCCCCCGGATCCGGCGAACCGGACCGTGAGGTGCGCTCCGCTCTGGCCTTCGAAGGCCCGGTCGAAAGGCCCGCGGGAGCTGACGAGCAATCCGAGCGCCAAGGTCGCGGCGGCCACGGCGATCAGCGTGGTCAGGGTCATTACGGCGGTCTGCAGGCGGCGTCGGCCGAGCCCGGCCCGGACCACCTGCCCGAGGCCGCCCGGCCGGGGGGCGCGAGACGGCCTCATCGGGTCACCGCCCGGCTGACATCGCGCGCGATCCGGCCGTCCACGACCTCGATCGTCCGCGTCGCGCAGGACTCGGCGAGCGCCAGATCGTGCGTGACCAGCACGATCGTCTGCCCGTCGGCGTTCAGGCCGCGCAGCAGCTCCCGTACGTCGGCGCCCGAGGCGCTGTCCAGTGCGCCCGTGGGTTCGTCCGCGAGCAGCAGCGGCGGCCGGTTCATCAACGCCCTTGCCACCGCCACGCGTTGCCGCTCGCCGCCGGAGAGCCGGCCCGGGTACGCGCGGGCGTGCCGCTCGATGCCCAGGCGCGCGAGGAGCTCGGCGGCGCGGTCCGCCGCCCGGGCGCGGGGCACTCCGGCCAACTGGGCCGGGAGCAGTACGTTGTCGGCGACCGTGAGGTCGTCGAGCAGGTTGAAGAACTGGAAGATCATGCCGATCCGGGCGCGCCGGTGGAGCGCGGAGGCGGTCTCGTTCAGGGTGTCGACGCGTACCCCGTCGACGGTGACGCCGCCCGTGGTGGGCCGGTCGAGGCCGGCGATCAGGTTGAGCAGCGTGGACTTGCCGCTGCCGGAAGGGCCGAGGACGGCCAAGGCCTCACCGGGGCGCACCCGCAGGCTGATCCCGGCGAGGGCGGGCGGGCCCTCGTCGTAGCTCCTGGTCACCTCGCGCAGGTCGATGAGCGGGTCGGCGATCGCTTCGGTCACGGTTCCTCCGTCTGACGGGGTGTCGGGTACGCCCCGACGCTAGGGGGGAGACCCGGACCGGCACGTCGGCCGCGGTGCGGAAAGTCCCTACCGTGCCGGGAGGACCCGGCGGCGGATCATCCCTGCGATGTACGCCCGTCGGCGGTGGCCCTCCAACCCCGGACGGACCCGCCGAGACCTGCCCCTTGGCAGACTGGCCCGATGATCGAAGCAGCCGTCCGCCGGGCCCGCGCCGCCCGGGCCGCCCGGGCCGCCCGGATCCGGCCGCGCCTGTCGCGCAGGGCCTGGGCGGCCGACGCGCTCCTCGCGCTCGCGCTGGCCGTCGCCACGGTCGTCGGCGACCTCAACCGCTCGTACGTCGACATCGGGGAACCGCCGCCCGGCAGCTCCGGGATCCCGCTGCCGCCGCCCCCGCCGCCCGTACGCATGGGCGAAGTGCCGGGCACCGCGCAGCTCGTGCCCTTCGTGCAGCACACCCTGCCGCCGGTGGAGCCGTGGGAGCTGTTGGCGGCCGTGCTCACCGCGGCGCCCCTGCTGCTGCGCCGCCGGTTCCCGCTGACCGCCTACTGGGCGGTCATCGGCGCGACCGTGCTCTTCCACCAGGGGCACGTGGCACAGGACGCGACGACGGTCGTCTTCGCCGCCGGGCTGGTCGCGGCGTACAGCGCCGCGATGCACAGCCCCCACCGGATCTCGGCCGTACTGTCGGTGCTCGCCGGGATGGTGCTCACCGCCGCCTTCCCCCTGATCCCGAAGGTGGACGGGGGAGTGGTACCGGTACTCGTCCTCCTGCCCGCCGGGTTCGCCGCACACGGCATCCACCGCTGGCGCGAACGCCTGCGCACCCTGCGCGAGGGGCAGCACGATCAGCTGCGGCGGGCGGTGGAGCAGGAACGCGCCCGCATCGCGCGGGAACTGCACGACGTGGTGACCCACAACGTGAGCATGATGACGATCCAGGCGGGCGCGGCACGCAAGGTGCTCGACGCCTCGCCCGACCAGGCCCGCGAGGCGATGCGGGCGGTCGAGGCGGCAGGACGTACGGCGATGTCGGAACTGCGCCACGTGATGGGGCTGCTGACGATGTCCGACGGTGGCCGTGACGGTGACGGTGGCGGCGACGACGGCGAAGGCGCCTCGGACCCGGCGCGCGATGTGGTCCTGGCCCCGCAGCCCGGCCTGGACCGGTTGGAGGAACTGGCCGGCCGCGTAAGGGATTCCGGCGTCCCCGTCGACCTGGCGGTCCACGGCAGCCGGCCCGAACTCGCCCCGGGCGTGGACCTCGCCGCCTACCGGGTCGTGCAGGAAGGCCTGACCAACGCGGTCCGGCACGCGGCAGGGGCGCGGGTGTCGGTGACGGTGGAGTACGCACCCGGCGAACTGCGGGTCGAGGTGGCCGACACCGGCGGCGCGCCGCGCACCCCCGCGACCCCGGGCGGCGGCCGGGGCCTGGTGGGCCTGCGCGAACGGCTCGCGGTGTACGGCGGTACGCTGCGGGCGGGCGACGGCCCCCGCGGCGGATACCGGCTCCGCGCCGTGATCCCCGTGGAGGAGATGTGACCGAGACGGCCCCGGTGGCACCCCGCGTGGTGATCGTCGACGACCAGGCCCTGGTACGCACCGGATTCCGCATGATCCTCACGGCGGACGGCATCGACGTGGTCGCCGACGCGGCCGACGGGGAGCAGGCGGTGGCCGCGGTGCGGCGCACCCGGCCCGACGTCGTCCTGATGGACATCCGGATGCCGGGCACCGACGGGCTGGAGGCGACCCGCCGCATCCTCGCCGACGAGGCGGCCCCGCCCCGGATCGTCATCCTCACCACCTACGACCTCGACCGGTACGTGTACGCGGCCCTGAGCGCGGGCGCGAGCGGCTTCCTGCTCAAGGACGTCACCCCGGAACACCTGACGGCCGCGGTCCGTCTGGTCCGCTCCGGGGACGCGCTGCTCGCCCCGACGATCACCCGGCGGCTGGTGGAGCGGTTCGCCACGGCCGGGGACCGCACGACGCCCCTGCACCGCGACCTCGGCACGCTCACCCCACGCGAGCTGGAGATCCTCGAAGCCATGGCCCGCGGCCTCAGCAACGCCGAACTCGCCGCCCGCTTCCGGCTCAGCGAGGCCACGGTCAAGACGCACGTGGCCCGGGTCCTGTCCAAACTCGGCCTGCGCGACCGCGCCCAGGCGGTGATCGCGGCGTACGAGACCGGCCTGATCACCCCGGGCACCCGCTGAGCACCCCTAGGGTGTGCCGGGAAGCCGCACCGTGACGAGGAGACCGCCGGCGGGACGGGGGACCAGGTCGAGGGTCCCGTCGTGGGCGCGGACGACGCTGTGCACGATGGCCAGGCCGAGGCCCACGCCGACGTGCTCGTCGGTGCGTACGCGGTCCGCTCCCCGCCGGAAGGGTTCGGTCAGGGTCGGTACCAGTTCCGGGGGGAGCCGGGGGCCCGTGTTCTCGACCCGCAGCACGCTCGTGGCGCCGTGCGCCTCGGTGTGGACCGTCACGGTGCCCCCGGCGGGCAGGTTGTGGACGACGGCGTTCTGGACGAGGTTCGTCACCATCCGCAGCAGCAGCTCCGCGGAACCCTCGGTCCGGGCCGCCCCGCCGGTGACGTCGAGCGTGATCCCGCGCTGCTCGGCGAGGGGGAGCAGCGTCTCGGCGGCCTCCTCGGCGAGGAGGGAGAGGTCGACGCCTTCCCGGGTGAAATGTCCCCGGTCGCCGCGACTGAGCAGCAGGAGGGCCTCGGTGAGGTCGATCGCCCGCGTGTTGACCACGTACAGGCGCTCGATGAGTTCGCCCCGGTCCCGTGTCGGGTCCTCGCGGGCGACGTCGAGGAGCGTCCGTGAGATCGCCAGCGGGGTGCGCAGTTCGTGGGACGCGTTCGCGGCGAACCGCCGCTGCTCCGCGACGTGGGACTCCAGCTGTTCGAGCATCGAGTCGAACGCGTCGGAGAGCTCCCGGAATTCGTCCTGACGACCTGGCATCCGGATCCGATGGGACAGCGACCCGTCGCCGGCCTTCCGCGCCGCGTCCCTGATCCGGGTGAGCGGTGCGAGCATCCGGCCGGCGAGGATCCATCCCCCGACGAGGCCGAACACGAGCAGGACGGCCATCGCCACGGCCGCGGCGGGGGCGAAGGTGTGCACCAGGAGGTAGCGGTTGGGTGAGATCCCGAGCAGGCCCTGGGAGTTGTCGGGTACGTAGCGCAGCAGGAACACCCACACCACGGCCAGCAGCAGGGCGCCGGCGAGGGCGAGGAACCCGACGTAGCTGAGGGTGAGCCTCAGCCGGGCGCTGAACCCGGGTCGTCTATCCACGCGTACCGCCGGCGGCGGTGGGGCCCGGACCGGTGTCGATCCGGTAGCCGACGCCGGGCACCGTGGCGATGATCCATGGTTCGCCGAGCCGTTTGCGCAGTGCGGAGACGGTGATGCGCACGGCGTTGGTGAGGGGGTCGGCGTTCTCGTCCCAGGCCCGTTCCAGCAGCTCCTCGGCGCTGATGACCCCGCCCTCGGCGGCGACGAGGACCTCCAGCACGGCGAACTGCTTGCGGGTGAGCGCGACATGGCGCCCGTCGCGGAACACCTCCCGGCGGAAGGGGTCGAGCCGCAGCCCCGCGATCTCGCGGACCGGGGGCCGGGCGTGCCCGCGCCTACGGTCGAGCGCCCTCAGTCGCAGGACGAGCTCGCGCAGCTCGAACGGTTTGGTGAGGTAGTCGTCGGCGCCGAGCCCGAACCCGGAGGCCTTGTCGTCGATCCGGTCGGCGGCGGTGAGCATGAGGATCGGGATGCCGCTGCCGGAGGCGACGATGCGCCGGGCGACCTCGTCGCCCGAGGGGGCGGGGATGTCGCGGTCGAGGACCGCGAGGTCGTAGGAATGGACGCTGAGCAGTTCCAGGGCACAGGCGCCGTCGCCGGCGATGTCGGCGGCGATCGCCTCCAGTCGTAGACCGTCGCGGACGGCCTCGGCCAGGTAGGGCTCGTCCTCGACGATCAGTACGCGCATGTCCGAAGCTTAAGCAGCGCACCATATCGTCGACGTATGCGACGACGTGCGACCGCCGGTCACGCGACCCGGCCCGCCGCCGCGGGCGCCGGGGCGGGGCGCGGCAGGTCGGACGGCGCCCCCGTCGTGGTGCGCCACCAGCGGCGCGACGCGAGCGCGGCCAGCACGGCCCCGGCGGCGTTGACCAGTACGTCGTCCACGGAGGAGACCCGGTCCAGCCGCAGGACGTACTGGGCGGTCTCGATCAGGATCGAGCAGCCCGCCCCGAGCGCCAGGATCCGCGGCAGGGACGCCGACGCCGCGAACCGCATCGGGGCGAAGAAGCCCAGCGCCGCCAGGACCAGCAGGTTGCCGCCGATCCCGAGCGGCCCCATGGTGACCAGGTCCCGCAGCGGTACCAGGCTCACCCGGGCGGGGACCACGCCGGCCCCACCGCCCGGCATCATGGTCATCCACACGAACGGCACCGTGCCGTGGACCATGCCCACCTCGGCGAGGGACAGCCGCCACGCCGAGCGGAGGCCGGCGGAGCGTCGACGGCGCGCCAGGGCCCACGCCACCAGCAGGGCCACCGGCAGCGTGGCCAAGGTCATGAGCACCACACCGTTGAACGTGTCGTAGCAGCCGTGCCACCGGCCGGCCGCGCACATCGGAGCGGACATCATGAGCGGCCGCCGCAGGACGTGGGCGGCGCCCGTCAGGCCGAGGACGGCCAGGACCAGGAGCACGATCGCGCGCGTGCGACGGGGCGGTGACGGTGCCGGCCGGGATGCGTCATGGTTCATGCCGACATTCCACGCGGAGGGCGGTTGCGGTGGCGTATCCGATTTTCGATACGCCCGCGATACGCCCGCGATGCACGCGCCGCGGTCCGCCGCGGGCTGCGACGGGACGGCCGTCAGGGCATCTCCCGGGTGCGGGTCCAGGCCTGGAGCTCCTCCGCCGGCCAGGTGTTGATGACACGCCCGGTCGGAACCTCGCACTCCACCGCCCTCTCGCAGCCGACGATCTGCCAGTCGAGCTGGCCAGGGGCGTGCGCGTCCGTGTCGATCGCGAAGAAGGTGCCGGCCTCCACGGCGAGCCGCAGCAGCCGCCGGGGTGGGTCCAGCCGCTCGGGCCGGCTGTTGATCTCCACGGCGGTCCCGCTCCGCGCGCAGGCCGCGAAGACCGCCTCCGCGTCGAACTGCGACTCCGGCCGGGTCCGGCCGGTGACCAGCCGCCCCGTGCAGTGGCCCAGGACGTCCATCAGCGGGTTCCGCACGGCCGCCAGCAGCCGCCGGGTCATCGCGGGGGAGTTCATCCGCAGCTTCGAGTGCACCGAGCCGACGACCAGGTCGAGCTGTTCCAACAGCTCCGGTTCCTGGTCCAGGGCCCCGTCGTCGAGGATGTCGCACTCGATTCCGGTGAGCAGTCGGAAGGGCGCCCAGGTGTCGTTGAGCTCGGCCACCACCCGCAGCTGCTCGCGCAGCCGCTCGGGGGAGAGCCCCCGCGCGACGGTCAGGCGCGGCGAGTGGTCGGTCAGTACGGCCCATTCATGGCCCAGGGCGGCCGCCGCCCGCCCCATCGCCTCGATCGGACTGCCGCCGTCGGACCAGTCGGAGTGCACATGGCAGTCCCCGCGGAGGGCCGCCCGTAGCGCGGTGGCGGCGGGCGTGGCCGGAGGCCCCTCGGGGAGCGCGGCGATCTCGTCCTCCAGCGTCTGCAGATAGGCCGGGACCGCTCCGCCGAGTGCCTCCCGGACGACCTGGGCCGTTTTGGGGCCGATGCCCTTCACGGACTCCAGGGAACCGGCCGCGACCCGCTCGGCCACCTCGCTCTCGCCCATCCGGGTGAGGGCGGCCGCCGCGGACCGGAAGGCCCTTACCCGGTAGGTGGGAGCCTGCGCACGCTCCAGCAGGAAGGCGATCCGGTCCAGCGCCGCAACCGGGTCCATCGCGTACCTCCTGCCCGCCGCTCCGCCTGCCGCCGCCCGCCCCAGCCCTCCCGGACCCAGTGTCCGGTGCGGGAGGCGGCTACGCCTCTCCGACCTCCCGGGGCACGGCGGCGTCGAGGGCGGCGGTGAGACGGTTCAGCCGGGCCTGGAGGTCGAGGACCTCGGTGAGCTCGAAGCCGGTCGCGGCGGCGATCCGCCGGGGCACCTCCACCGCCCGGACGCGCAGCGCGACGCCTTCCTCGGTCAGGTGGGCGTGCACGGACCGCTCGTCCTCGGTGCTGCGCTCGCGGCGGACCAGTCCGGCCGCCTCCAGTCGCTTGAGCAGCGGGGACAGCGTTCCGGAGTCCAGTCGCAGGTGCTGCCCGATCTCCTTGACCGGCATCTCACCGTGCTCCCACAGCACGAGCATCACCAGGTACTGGGGGTAGGTGAGCCCCAGGTCCTTCAGGACGACCCGGTAGAGCCCTCCGAAGGCGCGGCTCGCGGCGTTCAGCGCGAAGCAGATCTGTCCGTCGAGGCGCAGGAAGTCCTGGTCGGCGTGGGTCGCGGTGGGCTGCTCGGTCATGACGACCAGTGTACCCGGGAAGGACTTGCGAGGCATTGAATTGTGCACAACTGAATTGTGTGCTCTAGTAGTGGAGCGCGGCCGACCACCGGCCGCCACCACGGTTCATTTCTGCGAGAGGACCTCTCATGGACGCGCTCTACACCGCTGTCGCCACCGCCAACGGCCGCGAGGGCCGCGCCGTCAGCTCCGACGGTCAGATCGACCTCGCCCTCGCCATGCCCCCGGCGCTCGGCGGCAACGGGCAGGGCACCAACCCCGAGCAGCTCTTCGCGGCCGGCTACGCGGCCTGCTTCGCCAGCGCGCTCGGTCTGGTCGGCCGCCAGGCCAAGGTCGACACCAGCGAGGCCTCCGTCACCGCGGAGGTCTCCATCATCAAGGAGGGCGCCGGCTTCGGCCTCGCCGTCGTCCTGCGCGTCGAGCTCCCCGAGTCCCTCGCCGGCGAGACGGGCGCCCTGCTGGTCAAGCAGGCGCACGAGGTCTGCCCCTACTCCAACGCCACCCGCGGCAACATCGCCGTGGACCTCGTGATCGAGTAAAGATGCCGGACACCCGGCGGGCGGCCACCATGGAGGAGCATCCACCTCTTCGGGGGCCGCACGCCAGGAGGCGCCGGTGGCGCACACCTACGCAACGGACGTACTGGTCGTCGGCGCCGGCCCGGTCGGGCTGACCGCCGCCGCGGAGCTGCGCCGACGGGGTGCCTCCTGCCGGATCGTCGACCGGCTGCCCGCCCGGCTGCCGTTCGCCAAGGCCGTGGGCATCCAGCCGCGCACCTTCGAGGTGTGGGACCGCATGGGACTGGC
The DNA here is from genome assembly GCF_041106355.1 of Streptomyces sp. BF23-19. Classification (NCBI taxonomy): domain Bacteria; kingdom Bacillati; phylum Actinomycetota; class Actinomycetes; order Kitasatosporales; family Streptomycetaceae; genus Streptomyces; species Streptomyces sp. BF23-19. The sequence continues at coordinate 34,568 of NZ_JBGBPT010000072.1, forward strand.
CCGCACCGCCCTGGAGGCGGCCGTCCCGATGCGGGGCCAGTTCCTCTACGTCAACGGGGCCGAGCAGCCCCGTATCGACCTCTCCGTGCCGCCCGAAGTCCCGTACGGATTCGCGGCGCTGCCCCAGTACGAGACCGAGCGCATCCTCGACGAGCACCTGAGCCGCTTCGGCACCGCGGTCGAAAGCGGCACCGAACTCGTGTCGTTCGGTCAGGACGCCGACGGGGTGACCTGCCGGCTGCGTGCCGCCTCGGGGGCGGAGGAAGAGGTACGGACCCGCTTCCTGGTGGGCTGCGACGGCGCCCACAGCATCGTCCGCAAGGGACTCGGCCTCAGCTTCGAGGGCGGGGCCTTCGCCGAGGAGTACATGCTCGCCGACGTACGCGTCGACTGGGACCTGCCGCCCGGATACGCCGTGCGCGCCATGCACCTGGACGGTGCCGGGGCGGTCGACGACGTGCTGGTCTGCATCCCGTTGCCCGGCCGGGGCCGGTACCGCATGTCGATGATGGTGCCGCCCGAACTCTCCACGGCGGGACGGGCCGAGGCCGCCTCCGACGGCATCACACACGGCCTGCAGAGCGGCCGGGGCCCCGAACAGGCCGATATCCAGACCGTCCTGGACCGGCTCTCGCCGCAGCCCACGACCGCCTTCGACATCCGCTGGACCTCGGTGTTCCGCATCAGCCACCGGATCGTCGACCGCTACGGCGACGGCCGGGTCTTCGTCGCCGGGGACGCGGCCCACATCCACCCGCCGACCGGCGCCCAGGGCATGAACACCGGTATCCAGGACGCCTGGAACCTGGCCTGGAAACTCGCCCTGGCCTGCGCGGGCGCCGCCCACCCCGGCCTGCTCGCCGGCTACGACGCCGAGCGCCGGCCCGTCGGCGAGGAAGTCGTCGGCCGCACCGTCCGGCACGCCGTCGAGGGAATGGAGAACGACCCCGACGACCCGGCGACGTTGATGATGCGCGAGGCCCAACTCCTCGTCGGCTACCGGGGAAGCCCGTCCGTGGATGGGGCCGGCGAGGGCGCGGGCCCCCGGCCCGGCGACCGGGCGCCCGACTGCGCGGGCCTCACCGGGCCCATCACCGGCTACCCGATGCGCCTGTACGACGTCCTGCGCGAGCGGGACCACGTCCTGCTGCTGTACGGGGCCGGGTCCGCGCCCGGGTCCGGCCCCGCCCTCGACGAGCTGGTGCGGACGGCCCGGGAGTCCTCCGGCGGCCGGATGGAGGTCTGCCTGGTGCGCGCGGCCGACCCGGGCGCCGACGCGGATGCGGACGCCGTGGTCGAGGCCGACGGGACGACGCTGCCGGTCTACACCGACAGCCGGGGCGAGTTCGCCCGTCTGTACGCGGTCCAGGAGCCCACGGCCTTCGTGATCCGCCCGGACGGATACCTCGGCGCCCGGCTCTCCCCACCCGCCCCGCGCCGGCTGGCCGCCCACCTCGCGAACGTCTTCGCCGCGAACCCGCCGCCGAACTGATCCGTCAGGGCCGAACCGAACCGTCAGGGCCAACCGATCCGTCAGCGCCGAACCGATCCGTCAGGCATCGGACCGATCCGTCAGGCGCCGGACCGGGCGGCCTCCCGCCGCTGTCGCTTGCCCAGCGGGGCCAGCGACATGTCCTGGGCCTGTGACTTCAGCTGCTTGAAGCCGTACCCGCGCTCGGCCAGCCAGCTCTCCGCCGCCAGCTCCGCCCGGGCCGTCGCGTCGAGGATGTCCTCCTCGGCCTCACCCGAATCCAGGAAGCGGAAGGTGAAGAAGGGGCGCGCCGCGAGGTCGTACGACAGGTGCCCCTCGGCGGTGAACTGCGCGCGCAGCATGTCGTGCTCGGGCGCGGCGGCGAGCAGCTCGGCCCGCTGGTCGTCGGTCAGACCGTCGAAGGAGCCGCGGACGGTGATACGGAAGGTACGGGTAGTACTCATCCTCGGAGCCTAGGTCGGACGCTCCGTCCCATGCACCCGGATATCCGCCGGTCCGCCCCGCCCGACACCTCGTGGACGGTCGGCGCAAGGCCGCGTACACCGCACGGACGCCCCGAAAGCCCCGGCCGGCAGCCCGTTTTGGATTGCCGGACGATCCTCAATACGATCCGGCGATGATCACAAGAAAACGGCTTGCGGTCGGGGCGTGCGGCCTGCTCGCCGCCCTGGCCGTCGGGCTCTTCCCGGCGAGCGCCACCGCCGCCGACGAACCGACGGCGAAGGAACCCCCCAAGGTCGACCTCGTCCTGGACGTCAGCGGCTCCATGCGGGCCAACGACATCGACGGACAGACCCGCATGGCCGCGGCCAAGCAGGCCTTCAACGAGGTCATCGACGCGGTCCCGGCCGAGGTACGCCTCGGCATACGGACCCTGGGGGCCGACTACCCCGGGGACGACCGGGCCCTGGGCTGCAAGGACACCAAGCAGCTCTACGCGGTCGGCCCCCTCGACCGGACCGAGGCGAAGACGGCGGTGGCGACCCTCGCACCCACCGGCTGGACGCCGATCGGACCGGCCCTGCTCGGCGCGGCCCAGGACCTGGAAGGCGGCAACGGCTCCAAGCGGATCGTGCTCATCACGGACGGCGAGGACACCTGCGCCCCGCTCGACCCGTGCGAGGTGGCGCGCGACATCGCCGCCAAGGGCATCCACCTGGTCATCGACACCCTCGGCCTGGTCCCGGACGCCAAGACCCGGGCGCAGCTGACCTGCATCGCCGAGGCCACCGGCGGCACCTACACCTCGGTGCAGCACAAGGCGGACCTCTCCAGCCGAGTGAAACAACTCGTCGACCGGGCCGCGGACCCGCTCGTCAACCCGGTGGCGACCGAAGGCGCCAAGCAGTGCACGGGCGCCCCGCAGCTGAAGGCCGGCCTCTACAGCGACCGCGAGACCTTCGGTGAGCACCGCTGGTACCGGGTCGACGTCCTCCCCGGCCAGGAACTGCGCGCCTCCGTCAGCATCGGCGCCGACCGCGCCGTCAACAACGACTACGGCGTCCTGCTGCGCGCCACCACCGTCCACGGGCGCGAGATCGTCCGCGGCTCGGAGGCGGGTGACGGGCGCACCGACGTCCTCTCCACCGGCCTGCGCTACCCGAAGGCCGAGATCGACGGCGCGGACTCGGACGACAAGCCCGTGCCCGAGACCGTCTGCCTCCAGGTCAGCAACTCCTTCTCCGCTCCCGCCTCCGTCAAGACGACCCCGGGCATGCCCGTCGAGCTGACCATCGACGTGGTGGACGGCCCCGACGAGGCCTCCGACGTCGCCGCCTTCGGTCTCGGGCGGGGCTGGTGGCTGCTGGCCGTGCTGGCGCTCGCCGGACTGCTGGCCGGTCTGGTGTGGGGATGGATCTCCCGCTGGCGCATCTCCGTCTGGAGGACCAACTGATGCGTAGAGTAGGCACACTGACCGCGTCCCTGCTGGCCGCGGCAGCCGCCCTCACGGTGGCGGGTACGGCCGTGGGCACGGCTGTCGCGGAGACGCCCTCGCCGAGCGCCAGCGCCAGCGCCAGTGCGAGTCCGGGCGGGGCCAAGGCCGAATCGGCTCCGACCGAGGCCGGCACCAGCTTCCGTACCGCGGCGGCGTTCCGCCCGGGCCAGAAGGCCACGGCCGGCGCGTCCAGCGGCGACTACCTCTACTGGGTGGTGCCGATCGACGCGCAGCAGCGCGCCACGGTGAAGGCCGCCGTCACCCTGCCCGAGTCGAAGGCCCGGCACGGTGCCTCGACCTGGCAGCTCGACGTGTACGACGGACTGCGTCGCCGGCAGGCGTGCACCTACGGCACGCAGACCGCCGCCGCGGCGAAGGAAGCCGCCACGGTCGAACTGTCCTGCACCCTGCGCACCGTACGGGCGGGCGCCGAGCCGTGGGCCAACGATCCGCTGCCGGGCAGCTACTACGTACGGCTGACCGTCGTCGACGCGCCGGAGGACGACCTGGGCCTGCCGGTACGCGCGGCGGTCGAGGCCGAGGTCAAGGAGACCGGCGGCATCAACGCGGTGGACGGCGCGCTCTCCACCCCGCTGGTCGCCGGCACCGTCACCGCGACCCTGCGCGAGCCGGAGGACGACTGGTCCGGCGGCTGGTGGTCGGACCGCTGGATCTGGACCGCCGCGGGCGGTGTGCTCGCCGCCCTCGCGGGCATCCTCGGCCACTCCCTGACGCGCGGCACGGGCCGCCCGTCCAGGGTCCCGCCGGGCGCCTGAAAAACGGGGAGGCCGCGCCCGACGGGCGCGGCCTCCCCACCCCTGCCGGGGTCGGCGATGTCCGTCCGGTCAGCGACCACGGGTGAGCCGGGTGCCGAAGCCGGGCTCGACAAGGGCGTCCTTGACCGCCACCGGCACGCTCCGGGCCCCTTCCCCGCTGCCCACGGTCAGCACGGCCACTTCGGAACCGGCCTTCGCGGTGTGCGGCAGCGGTCCGGCGCCCGCACCGGCATCGGCACCGGCCTTGAGGGACAGCTTCAGCTGCTGGCCCGGGACGCCGATCACGTTCAGGTCCTTGGTGGCCACCAGCGGCGTACGGCCACCGAGCCCGTCGTCGACATGGCCCACGACGTCGCCCTTCCGGATCACCGGAGCCGACGCGAGCGCCGTCCGTACCCCCTCGATGATCGTCTTGCTGTTCGCCAGCACCAGCTTCAGGCTGTTCCCGCCGTCCTCGTCCGGCCCGTCCACATGCTGGTCCATCAACGTGCCGAGGATCAACTGGTCCTTGCCGTCGATCGACTTGTACGCCGCCCACATCAGGGCCCCGCCGGCGGGCGTGCTGGAACCGGTCTTGATCCCCCGGATGCTGAGCCCCTGGGAGGTGAGCAGGATGTTGTTGTTCTCGAGCCGCGTGGACAACCCCTTGATGCTGGCGTTCGGGAGCGCGACGATCGAGCGGAACACCTCGTCCTTCATGACGGCTTCGGCGAGCTTCAGCTGATCGACGGCGGTGCTGACGGTGCCCGAGTCCAGACCGCTGGGGTCCGTGTACGTGGTGTTCGTCATCCCGAGCTCCTTGGCGGCGGCGTTCATCTTCGCGACGAACGCGGCCTCGGAGTCGGTGCCGGTGTCCCACCGCGCCAGCAGGCGCGCGGCGTTGTTGCCCGAGGGGATCATGAGCATCTTGAGCACGTCCTGCTGGCTGAACTTCTGCCCGACGGTCAGACCCTCGACGCGGGACTCGTGGTCGGAGTTGCCGTCCGCCACGGTCTTCGCGTCGATCGTGATGTCCGGACCCGGGTCGGCCTTGCGGAGCGGGTGGCCCTTGAGGATCACGTAGGCCGTCATCACCTTGGCGACGCTGGCCGTCGGGACGGGCTTCTGCTCACCGAAAGTGCCGATGTCGCCGGAGCCGGAGACGCGAACGGCGCCCTGGCCCTTGGCGGGCCACGGGACGGAGAACTGCCCGCCGATGGTGCGGTCGGTCTCGGCGGCGACGAGCTGCGGGGCGGGCAGGGGGCGCAGCAGTTGGGCACCGGCCCCCGCGCCCACGAGGAGCAGCAGGATCGGCGTCCATATCTTGACGCGGCGCACCGCGGTCCGGCGCGGGGTCTCCGCCGGGGGAGGGGTGTTGGTGAGGTCGGCCAGCAGCTCCAGCGGGGGCAGCGGTGCGGCGGGGGCCGGCGCGGCCACCCGGGCCTCGGGGGGCTGAGGTTGAGCCCGCGGCGCGACGGGCGCGGGCAGGTCGACGTCCTTGAGGGCGACGAACTGGCTCGTCCGCTCGGGATCGGCGTCGGTGTCGGGGACGGCGTCGGTGTCGGTGTCCGGCTCGGCTTTCCGCGCCCAGGACGGAGCCTTCCGCGGGGCGTCGGGCTCAGTGGCTTTCGGCTTGGGCTTGGTGATGAGCATGGTCTGGTCGGACGGTGTTTCGACGGCCGTCTCGGCTTCGGCGTCGGGCTCGGTGGCCTTCGGCTTGGGCCGGGTGATGAGCATGGTCTGGTCGGACGGTGTTTCGACGGCTGGCTCGGCTTCGGCGTCGGGCTCGGTGGCTTTCGGCTTGGGCTTGGTGATGAGCATGGTCTGGTCGGAAGGCGCTTCAATCACCGGCTCGGCCTCGGCCTCGGACGCGTCCCCGCCCGGAGCCTCCGGCTCGGACGCGGTGTCAGCCTGGCCCGGGGCAACAGGTCCGCCGTCGCCGTCGGTCTTCGACTCCGGCTCGGTGTCGGCCTCGGAGCGCGCTTCGCCCGGGAGTTCGGCGTCGCCCTCGCTCCCGTCCTCCTTCTCGCCATCGCCTTCGTCCTCGACGGCCGCCTCGGTCTCCGCCTCGGTCTCCGCGTCCGCCTCCGGCTCACGTTCGGCTACGGCCTTCGCCTCCACCTCACCTACGGCTACGGCCTTCGCCTCCGGCTCGTCGTCGGCTTCGGAGCGGGCCGCGCCCTTGGCCTCGGCTTCGGGCGCGGCGTCAGCCTGCTCCTTCGGCTCGGCCTGGGGGACGGCTTCGCCCGCGGGCTCGCCGTCCTTCTCGGGGCGGGCCGCGACCTCGGGTTCGGCCTCGGGCGCGGGGTCGGCGTCCGTCTCGGAGCGTGCTTCGCCCGGGAGTTCGGCGTCGGCCTCGCTCTCGTCCTCCTGCTCGTCCTCGTTCCCGTCCTCGGCCTGTGCCTCAGCCGCCGGCCGGGGCTCGGCGTCCGCGTGGTCCTTCGGTTCGGTCCGGGGGTCGGCATCGGCCTCCGGCTCCGCCGCGACACCATCCGCCGGCGTACCGGCCGGTTCGTCGGAGTCCGTGGCCTCCGGCTCCGCCCGGTCCTCACCGGCGACGCCGGCATCGGCCTCGGCCTCGGCCGTCGGCTCGGGCTCCCCCTCCAGGACGGTGGTCTCTGCCTCGATCTTCGGGTCGTCCGAGGAACCGCCCGCCACCGTTACCGCCTTCATCCCAGCCCCGCCTTGCTGCTCACATCATGCCGACACGACCGGCGAGGCCCCACGGGGCCCCGCCGCACTGCTAGATACCCCCGGTGCCCCGGTCGTTCCACGCGCTGGATCTTGTGACCGTTCGGTCATATTCGCTGAGTACGCCTACTCATGACCCCGCTCGCCCCACCGGCCGACCATGGGGCGACAACGCACCGCACCACCACCGCACCAGCCGAACGGGGTCGTCCATGCTCAGCCGAATCGCCGCCGCCCTCGTGCCCGCCTTCGGGCGCCTGACCGTCACCGCCGACCCCGGGGCCCGGCCCGCCGCCCCCGGTGCCATCCTGGTCGCCAACCACACCTCCCTCGCCGACCCGGCCGTCGTGGTCGCCGCCCTGCGCCGGCACGGGATCGAACCGGTCATCCTGGCCACCAGTGGCCTCTGGCGGGTACCGCTGCTCGGCTCCGCACTCCGCCGCGAAGGCCATATCGCCGTCCACCGCGGCACCACCCGCGCGGCCGACTCCCTCGACGCCGCAGCCGTCGCCCTCGCCTCGGGCCGCAGCGTGCTGCTCTACGGCGAAGGCGGCCTGCCCGTGCGCCGCGACGCCGGGGAGACGGCCCCCGGCCCCTTTCGCAGCGGCCTGGCCCGGCTCGCCGCCGCGACCGGAGCCCCGGTCGTGCCCGTAGGTCAGGCGGGTGCCCGCCGCCTCTGCTCCGGGAGCGGTGCCAAGCAGCTCGCCGGCGTCGTCACCGCCCCGCTGCGCCGCCCCTGCTTCCACGTCCACATCGGTTCGCCGCTGCACCTGCCCGACCGGGTCCCGGAGGCCACGGACCGGGCCCGTCAGGCGGTCACCGCCGCCTGGCGAACCGCGGCGTCCGCCCTCGGGGAGGCGGTCAGGGAATCGGCCTGACCACCGGTCCCGCAGCGGCGCGCCGCGCACCCGCAGACGGGCGTGGAGGCAACCGATCGGCCCCCCGGAACGTGTCGCCGAGCCCGTCACCGGCCACGGCGTGCGACCGTCTCCGCATGACCGAAGGCTCGACACCTCACATCTCCCCGGCACGGATCACCGTACGGGGGGTGCAACCCGGAAACCCGCCCTTCCGCATCGTGGAGGTCGACGGCGAGTTCGTCGGCAGGGCGAGCTCGATGACGGACGTACTGCTGATCGCCGCCGAGGCGGGGATCATCATCCACGACCTCGACGACCTGGAAGTGGTCCACTGGCTCAGCGGCGGCAAGTTCACCTGGACCATCAATCCCTAGAGGGCCACTGATGGCGGGCCGTGCGCTCAGCGGGTGCTGTGCCCGAGGAGCACATGGGCGGCGACCTCGCTGTCGGCGTCCGTGTCGATGAAGGACACCACGACCGGGCTGCTGCCCGTGGGTCCGCCCGCCGTGGCGCTCAGCCGGTAGCGCTCGGTGCGGACGGCCTCGCGGGCGAGCGGGCTGCCACCCGAGAACAGGGACAGCGGTTCGGTGTCGTTGGCGATGCGGAAGTCGGCCGGGCGCCAGCTGCCCGAGGCCGGGTCGAAGCGCTCCAGCAGGAACCCCGGCCCGCTGCGCGCCCGTGCGCCCGGTTCGCCGACCAGCATCTCCATCTGGAAGGCGACCAGCACGTGCCGGTACGCGGCGGAATTGCCGTTCCGCAGGGTGACGGTGAACTCCTGCGGGGCGCCACCGCGTACGAGGGCGAGCCGGCCGCCCCGGGTGTCGACCGCGACGGTGAGCCGGGTCGGAGCCGGGGGAGGCGTCACGGCCCGGGGCACGGTCGGGCTCGCCGGCGCGGAGGATCCGGGCGGCGAGGCGGCCGGGGACGACGGAGAGGCGGCGGCCGATACCGACTCGGACGCCGACGCCGACACCTCCGCGGACGCCGAGACGGAGGCCGCCGCCGGGGCCGTGCCGTGCTTCTCCCCACATCCGGTGGCACCCGCCAGCAGGACGGCGGCCACGGCCGCCGCGCTCAGTGCGCTGCGGGGGCCTCGGGATACTGGCATGGGATCGGTCCTCCAGGGGTCGGCTTCGGCAGGAAGCTAGCAAGGCGGCGCCCCTGCCGACGAGGTCGATCACGCGTCGAGGCGGCGACGGTTCGGTCACGGTTCCCCGAGGACCGGTCAGACGCGGAGCGTGGCCTCCAGGACGGTGACCGCGCGCCCCGTGAGGAGGACCCGGTCCCCCTGGAGCGCGACCTTCACCCGCCCCGGACGTCCCGAGGCCTGCAGACCGGTGAGGGCGTCGAGGCAGCCCAGCCGCGCCGCCCAGTAGGGAGCCAGTGCGGTGTGGGCGCTGCCGGTGACAGGGTCCTCGGGGATGCCCCTCGCGGGAGCGAAGAACCGGGAGACGAAGTCGTATCCGGACTCCGCCCCGGCGGCGCCCGCCGGGGGGGTGACGATGACCCCGCGCCACTCCTCGCGCAGGGACAGGGCCGCGATCGCCGCCAGGTCGGGCCGCAGCGCCCGTACGGCGGCCTCGTCGGGCAGTACGGCGAGCAGATCGCCCAGCGCGCCCGTTCCGAACGTGGCTTCGGGCCGGACGCCCAAGGCGTCGGCGAGGCCCGCGGGTATCGGAACCTCGCTCGTGGGGGCGGACGGGAAGTCCAGCGTGATCTCCCCGTCCTCGCCTTCGTTCCCCTCGTCCCCCTCGGCCCACGCGGTGAGCAGACCGCCTGACCGGCTCAGGAACCGCACCGGGCCGCCGGTCAGCAGCCCCGCCCGGCGCAGCGTGTGCACCGTGGCCAACGTGGCGTGGCCGCACAGGTTGGCCTCGACGAGCGGGGTGAACCAGCGGATCTCCCAGTCGGCCTCGGCCCCGGCCGGGAGCGGCAGGGCGAAGGCCGTCTCGGGATGGTTCAACTCGGCGGCGAGCTGCCCCAGCCACGCGTCGTCCGGCCAGGGGCCGGCCGGGAGCAGGCAGACCCCGGCGGGGTTTCCGGTGAAGGGGCGGCTGGTGAAGGCGTCTACGACCTGGATGCGCATGCCGCGAACGTATCGAGGCCAATCGGCTGCGAGGCAAGGCCAATTCCAGGAGAGTGGCCTGCGGCCTCGTACGACGCGTAGGGGCGGTGTGACCGGCTACGTGCCGAAGGAGTCAGGCGGGCTGCCACAGTTCGACCCGGTTGCCCTCCGGGTCGGTGACCCAGCCGAATCGACCGACACCTTCCATGTCCTGCGTCTCCTGGTCCACGGCCGCTCCCTCGGCGCGCAGTTGCGCGAGCATCGCGTCGAGGTCGTCGACCCGGAAGTTGAGCATGGTCTGCTGGGTGCGGGAGCCGAAGTAGTCGGTCTCGGACTCGAACGGCGCGAACACTGTCGGCCCGGCGCCCTGCTGCCACAGGCCGTGTTCGTCGGCGTCCAGGCCCAGGCAGTCGCGGTACCAGGCAGCGAGGGCCGCCGGGTCGGCCGCCCGCATGAAGTACCCACCGATTCCAAGCACACGTTCCATGTCGCCATGGTGCCAGGACGGCGACCGGACGGGCGGGTGGACGCGTCAGCCGAGCGGCTTCTCGAAGCTGAAGGCGGTGACGGCCATCCGCTCGCGGAAGTAGAAGCGGTGCGCGTCGGTCCGCTGGGTACCCGATTCCAGCGTGAGGGCGGTGCAGCCGGCGGCCAGGGCGTGCTGCTCCAGGTGCGCGAGCAGCTCGTGGCCCACACCGGTGGAACGGGCGGCGGCAGCCGTGACCAGGTCGTCGACGTAGAGCGAGCGGACCGACGCGGTGTTGACGACGATCCGCCAGCCGGCCGCGCCGACGCACCGGCCGTCCGCGTCGTAGGCGGCGGTGAAGCGCAGCCCCTGGCCGTGCGCCTCCGTGAGGATCCTGAGGAACAGATCCTCCGTGAGGTGGGGACGCAGTTCGAGCAGCACGGGAAGGAGGTCGGCGGTGAGCCGGGGGTCGCCGGGCTCAAGGTCGATGATCTTCATGCGATGAGCTTACTGGGCCGTACGGGGCAGCCTCCGGCCGAAACCGTCGCGCGGCCGCGGCCGACGTGTCGAAATGGGAGGGACGGCTCCGACGTCCCCTACGAAAGGCTCCCGATCCCGATCCCGATCCTGGTCCCGGAGCCGCCGCGCAGAACAGAAGGAGTGGCACCCCATGAAGTACATGCTGATGGTTCTCGGCAAGCAGTCCGACTACGACGCCATGGGCGGCGCCGCGAACGGTGACGGCCCCGGATGGTCCGAAGCCGACCTCAAGGCGATGTTCGACTACATGGGTGCCCTCAACGACGACCTCACCGAGTCGGGCGAATGGGTCGACGGCCAGGGTCTGGTCGGGGCATGATCTGCAGCGCGCCGACCTCGCCGCCGAGGCGATCCGCCTCACCCGCGCCGTCCACGCGCGGCTCCCGGCCGACGGCGAGGTGGCCGGCCTGCTGGCGCTGATGCTGCTCACCGACGCCCGCCGGGCCGCCCGCACCACGCCCGACGGCGACCTGGTCCCCCTCGCCGAGCAGGACCGCACGTGCTGGGACCGCGCCGCCATCACCGAAGGGGTCGCGCTGGTCAGCGACGCCCTCACCCACGCGCGGCTCGGCCCGTACCAGTTGCGCGCCGCGATCGCGGCCGTGCACGACGAGGCGGCGAGTGACGAGGACACCGACTGGGTGGAGATCCTCGCCCTGTACGAGGTACTGATCAGCCTGGTCCCCGGCCCCCTGGAGCGCCTGGGCCACGCGGTCGCCGTGGCCATGGTGCACGGGCCGCGGCGGGCCTTGGCCCTGCTCGCCGACCTGGACCAGGACGAGCGCCTGGCGGGCCACCACCGGCTCGAGGCCGTACGGGCCCACCTGCTGGAGATGGCGGGCGAGCGGGCGGAGGCGAGAGCCGCCTATGCGAAGGCCGCCGGCCTCACGCTCAGCGTTCCGGAGCGCCGCTACCTCCGCTTCCGGGCCGCCCGGCTCGCGGAATGAGCGGGACGAGCCCCGCTTTCGAGGCGTCCGCATGACGGACATGGTCCACCGTTGTCAGAGGTGCCGCCTACTCTTGATCACGTGAGCCCGACCTCTGACGATCACCTCGTCCCCGAACGATCCCTCGCCGAGATCAACGCCGACATCCGCTGCCTCTTCGCGCGCGCCGAGGGCCGCCTCTCCGACGCGGAGCGGATCCGCCACGCCACCCTGCTGGGCGAGTGGGCCTCCGCGATACGCGCGTCGGTGGTCCCGGCCGCATAGCGGGCCCGACCCGGCAGCCGTTGTCGGGCCCGCCCGGGCATGGACGCGTACGACGACCGGGCACACCGCCTCGCCGGGGGTGTGGCACCGCAAGCCGAAGGCCGCTCCGTGGCGACGGGCCGTGCTGCCGTGGTGGTCGAGGACCGGAGCGGCGGGCTGCCCGGGAATCCGTACACATATCCTGAGCCGATGTACGAGACCGTAGCGGCCCTGGCGGCCGCCCGCTGGCCGCGCGCCGCGTCCGCGGAGACCGACGGGTTGCGGGAACTGGCCGCCGACGACGGGCTCACCGGGTTCATGCCGCCGGCGCTGCCCGACGCGGCCTGGGTGCTCCACTCCATGTACGAACACGAACTCGGGCCGTTCGACATGTCGTACCCCACGTACCAGCGGGCCTTCCTGAACCGCAAGAGCGCCGACCCCGAGATCATCCCGGGCCTCGACCCCGCGGAGGTGTTCACCGATCCCTCGAACATCTTCGCCCCGTCCAGAGGCGAGCACCCCGGACCACGCTGGCGCCGCCTGCGCTGGGCAGAGCTCGCCCGGCGGACCGGAGATCCCGTGGCCGCCGAGGGCCACCTGCCCTGTCACGCGTCCTTCCCTTCGCTCCGCGAGCCGGGTGGTTGGCCCCTCGATATCACCGGTCCGTCCGAGGGAAGCCTGGGGCGTGCCGACTGGGACCGGCTGATCGAGATCCTCACCGAGCACAGCCCGCAGGGCGCGGACACCCGCTGCCTCGCCTACTACACCCCGCTGGGCCAAGGGGCCGAGGACTTCGAGAACCTGCACGTCCGGGCCGGCCGGCTCGCGGACGCCAAGGCCTTGTACGACCATCCCGACGAAGAGTGGTGGACCCCGTCCAATTTCTGGGCCCACGACCGTTCCTGGGTCCTGTGTACGGACTACGACCTGTGTGCCACCAAGGTCGCCGGCCCGGCCCCACTGGTCGAAGCCCTCCTCGACGACTCGGAGATCGAGGCCGTACGACTGCCCTGGGCCCACTGATCCGCCCGCCCGGCCGCCCGACGTGGGTCGGCCGATCGCGCTCGGCGTCAGCCACGAGGCCGTGATCCGGGCCGACGGTCCCCGAGCCGCAGGGGCGCGGCGGAGGGCACGGAAGCCATGTGCGAGGGTGAGCCATCCACAGACCTGAGGGGGACGGACCAGTGCGCGCACGTCATGCCGCGGTGGCGGTGGCGGTGGCCACCATGGCGATCGTCGGCACGTCGGCTTGCTCCGCCGACTCGTCGGCGCACCCGCGGTCGGCCTCGCCGTCCGCTGCGACGCCGCTGCAGGACAGGTTGCGCGACGGCCTGCTGACCCAGGCCCAGCTCCCGGACGGCTTCAAGGCGCTGACGGAACAGATCAACTCGACGACGACCGGTGCACCGCACGCCCCCGCCTCCACCGTTTCGATCCCTTCGATGCCCTGCCCCGAACTCGGCGTCGGGACCTTCATGACGGTTCATGCCCCACCCGTGGAGGACGTCGCGGTCGGACTGGAGCAGGTGCCCGACGGTGACGGTGACAGCGACGGTGACGGTTACGGTGACGACGAGGGCTGGTTCGGCCAGGAATCCCTCGACCGGTACGCACCCGGCCAGGCGGCCGCGGTCATGGACGCCATCCGGGGCGCCGCGCAGCGCTGCCCCTCCTACACGAACACCTTCGTCGACGGTACCCACGGGCAGTCGACCGTGTCGGTGACGGGAGCGGACGTACGGGCGGACGACAGCCTGGTGCTCCGGATCACCTCCACCGTGCCCGAAGCCACCGACCCGTTCATCAGCGAGACGGGGTTCGTCCGCGAGGGTGACGTGATCCTCATGGTGCAGAAGGTGGTCGGGCAGAAGCCGCGGTCCGGTGTCGAGGCCGTCCTCCCGGCCGCCGTAGCGGCGTACCGCACGGCTGCGGCAGGCTGACGCACCAGGAAGACCGGGGAGGGCCGGGCCGCGCCGTCGACAGGGCACGGCGGATCCCTGCCGCACCCCCTCGACTCGGCCGAACCGCTCGATGAGCGCGCGGATACGCGCCGCCTGCGAAAGACGCCGGCTCCCCGACGCGGACGCGCGCG
>NZ_JBGBPT010000073.1:0-48514 GCF_041106355.1 Streptomyces sp. BF23-19
GTCCGGGGGCGCCGGTTCGGTCCGGGCCGGTGAGGGTGGCGAGATAGCGACCGTGCGGAGGGCCACCGGCGGGTGCCTGCTCCGGGGCGAGGTCGCCGAGATCACCGCCGAGGTCGCGGCCGGCCCGTTCACCCCGACGGTCCGGGCCCGGGCAGGCCCGCCCGCGGAGCCGCCTGCGGCGCCGCCCGACTGAGGGCCCGGGGCAGGGGCCACGGCGGGCCCGGGGGGCCTGGCGAGCCCAGGGCGCCACGGCGGGCCCGCCAGGCCTTGTCAGGCCCTGTCAGGTCCCGTCAAGGCCCTGTCAGGTCCCGTCCAGGCCCTGTCAGGTCCCGTCAGGCCTCGGAGGGCTCGGCGGCCGGGGATTCGGAGAGGAGGCGGGTGAGGAGCCGGATGGCGCCGCGCTTGTGCAGGGGCTCGTTGCCGTTGCCGCACTTGGGGGACTGGATGCAGGAAGGGCAGCCGGCCTCGCACTCGCAGGCCGCGATCGCGTCGCGGGTCGCCGTCAGCCAGGCGCGGGCGGTGTCGAAGGCCCGCTCCGCGAAGCCGGCGCCGCCGGGGTGGCCGTCGTAGACGAAGACCGTGGGGAGCAGGGTGTCGGGATGCAGCGGCACGGAGACGCCGCCGATGTCCCAGCGGTCGCAGGTGGCGAACAGCGGGAGCATGCCGATGGAGGCGTGCTCGGCGGCGTGCAGGGTCCCGCCGAGGATCTCCGGGTTGATCCGGGCCTCGTCGAGCTGGTCCTCGGTCACCGTCCACCACACGGCCCGGGTGCGCAAGGTGCGGGGCGGCAGGTCGAGCTTGGCCTCGCCGAGCACCTCGCCGGTGATCAGCTTGCGGCGCAGATAGGAGACGACCTGGTTGGTGACCTCGACGGAGCCGAAGCAGAGCCGGGCCGAGCCCCACGGGATCTCGGTCTCGGTCTCCAGGATGGAGATGGAGGTGGTGTCACGGGCCGTGGTGGAGAAGGGCGGGTCCGCCTGCTCCACGAGGGCCACGGAATCCTCCAGGTCCAGGTGCTTCACGAGGTACGTGCGGCCCTGGTGGAGGTGGACGGCGCCCTCGTGGACGGCGGTGTGGGCCGCCGACTCGTCGACCGTGCCGAGCAGCCGGCCCGTCGAGGCCTCGACGATCTGCACCGGGCGGCCGCCGCCGCCCCGGATGTCGGTCAGGTCCGAGGCCCGTTCCCGGCGGGTCCAGTGCCAGGCGGTCGCCCGGCGGCGCAGCAGCTTCGCCGCCTCGAGCTGGGTAAGGAGGTCCTCGGTCGCCGGGCCGAAGAGTTCCAGGTCCGCCTCGGTCAGTGGTAGCTCCGCCGCCGCCGCGCACAGGTGGGGGGCGAGGACGTAGGGGTTGTCGGGGTCCAGGACGGTGGCCTCCACCGGCTGCCGGAACAGCGCCTCCGGGTGATGGACGAGGTAGGTGTCCAGCGGGTCGTCCCGGGCGATCAGCACGGCCAGGGCGCCCTGGCCGGAGCGGCCCGCGCGACCCGCCTGCTGCCACAGGGAGGCCCGCGTGCCGGGGTAGCCGGTGATCAGGACGGCGTCCAGGCCGGAGACGTCCACGCCCAGCTCCAGGGCCGTCGTGGCGGCCAGTCCGAGCAGCTCGCCGGAGTGCAGGGCCCGCTCCAGGGCCCGGCGCTCCTCGGGGAGGTAGCCGCCCCGGTAGGCGGCGACCCGGCGGGGCAGCGAACGGTCGATCGCCGCGAGCCGTTCCTGGGTGATCACGGAGATCAGCTCGGCGCTGCGCCGGGAGCGGACGAAGGCGACCGTACGGACCCCCTGGATCACCAGGTCGGTCAGCAGGTCGGCGGTCTCGGCGGTGGCCGTACGGCGTACGGGCGCGCCCTTCTCGCCACGCAGCTCGGTGAGCAGCGGCGGCTCCCAGAGGGCGAAGACCACCTCACCCCGCGGTGAGGCGTCGTCGGTGATCTCGATCACCCGTACGCCGGTCAGT
The DNA here is from genome assembly GCF_041106355.1 of Streptomyces sp. BF23-19. Classification (NCBI taxonomy): domain Bacteria; kingdom Bacillati; phylum Actinomycetota; class Actinomycetes; order Kitasatosporales; family Streptomycetaceae; genus Streptomyces; species Streptomyces sp. BF23-19. The sequence goes on from NZ_JBGBPT010000073.1 coordinate 1,951, forward strand.
CGGGACGCGGCCGCCGCCGGGTCGCTCGCGGTGGCGGAGGCCAGCAGGAAGACGGGGTGTGCGCCGTAGCGGGCGCACAGCCGCCGTAGCCGGCGCAGCACCTGTGCCACGTGGGAGCCGAAGACCCCGCGGTAGGTGTGGCACTCGTCGATCACGACGTAGCGCAGGGCCCGCAGGAAGGAGGACCAGCGCGGGTGGGCCGGCAGGATCCCGCGGTGCAGCATGTCGGGGTTGGTCAGGACGTAGTTCGCGTACTGGCGCACCCACTCGCGTTCCTCGACGGGCGTGTCCCCGTCGTAGACCGCGGGGCGCACGGCGTTGCCCAGCGGGGCGGCCAGTTCCCGTACGGCGCGCCGCTGGTCGGCCGCCAGGGCCTTGGTGGGTGCCAGGTACAGGGCGGTCGCGCCCCTGCCGTTCGGAGCCTCGGCACCGTCCGCGAGGGCGGAGAGCACGGGTGCGAGGTAGGCGAGGGACTTGCCCGAGGCGGTTCCGGTGGCCACGACCACGGACGTTCCGTCGAGGGCGAGCTCGGCCGCGGCGGCCTGGTGTTCCCACGGATGGTCGATTCCGGCCGATCCGATCGCGGCTACGACGTCCGTTCGGATGCGGTCGGGCCAGACTGCATGACGACCCGCCCGAGGGGGCAAGTGCTCCGTATGGGTGATGCGCGCAGCACGGGAAGGCCCCCGTGACAGGCGGTCCAGGACCGTGTCGGGGGTGGGTCGTGGGTCCGCGGGTGCCGTGGGCCGTCCGGGACCAGATGTGTTGGCCATCGGAACCGAGTGTGTCACCGGCGTGCGGGACAATGGTCCGAAGGCGTCGTGCGCGCCTGCCGGTAAGTGATTGAATGCCATCGCGGCAGCCAATCCCTCGCCTACCTTCGGGTGAGGGGGCGTCGCTCGATAGCAAGGTGCTGGAGGATCCGTGGACCTGTCCCTGTCGACTCGCACTGTCGGCGACCGTACGGTCGTGGAGGTCGGTGGCGAGATTGATGTGTATACCGCGCCCAAGCTGCGCGAGCAGTTGGTCGAGTTGGTGAACGACGGCAGCTACCACCTGGTTGTCGACATGGAGCGGGTGGACTTCCTCGACTCCACCGGCCTTGGTGTGCTCGTGGGAGGCCTCAAGCGCGTCCGTGCGCACGAGGGCTCGCTCCGTCTGGTGTGCAACCAGGAGCGCATCCTGAAGATCTTCCGCATCACCGGTCTGACCAAGGTGTTTCCGATCCACACCACTGTGGAAGACGCCGTCAACGCGACCGACTGACGGCTCCGCGCGGCCCCCTGCAGCCTCCGGGCGGCAGGGAGCCGACAAGGAGAGCGGGGGTACCGGGCCATGGTTGGCCCGGGCCCCTGTCAAGGCACGCCCGTAGTCCGAGGGGGATGCGCATGGCCACCGTTGAACTGCGCTTCAGCGCCCAGCCCGAACACGTCCGCACGGCCCGCCTGGTCGCGGCCGCCGTGGCGCGCCGGGTCGGTGTGGAGGAAGCCGTCCTCGACGAGGTCCGCCTCGCCGTGGGCGAGGCCTGTTCGCGTGCCGTGGGACTCCACCGGAGCAACGGGCTGACCGCGCCCGTCCGGGTGGTGCTGACCGAGGAGGACAAGGTGTTCTCCATCGAGGTCGGTGACGAGGTCCCCGCGCCGGCCGGCGGCGGGGCCGATGCGGTTCCCGGCATGACCGCCGTCCTTGAGTCCGAGGGCGAGACCGAGGACGAGATGGGTCTCGCGGTGATCAGCGGACTCGTCGACGACGTCGAGGTGAGCAGTGGGGAATCGGGCGGGACCATCCGGATGAGCTGGCCCGTGGCCGGAGTCTCCGAGCTCTCTTGAGATCCACGGCGATCCACCGTGATCCGCCCCGCGCTTAAACCTTCGTATCTTCAGATCTTTATCAAGGCCCTGCTGAGCAGGGCCTTTTTCATTTCCCTAGATCAATGACGGGGCGTCAATGCCTTTGCCCCATTACCACTTTCGAGGGTAATGGAGTGACGCGATCTATTGCTGAGGAGCGAGAGCGCGCCAATTGCGTTTCCTGCGCACTGTTTTGATCCGGGCGCGCTCCCTACAATCCGTCCACATCTTGAGCTCATCACGTCAAGGAGGACGAATGACGGGGCTCTTCACCCCCATTGCGCCGGATCGCACCACAGATCTGGCAGCCGCAGTACTCACCGATGACAATCGGCTCATCGTGATCGTCATTGCGGCCGTGGCACTCGCCGCACTCGTCGTCGCGCAGATCCTGGTCCGCCAGGTACTCGCCGCCGACGAGGGAACCGACAGCATGAAGGAGATCGCCGCAGCGGTCCAGGAAGGCGCCAACGCCTATCTCGGCCGGCAGTTGCGCACTCTCGGCATCTTCGCCGTCGTGGTCTTCTTCCTGCTCTTCCTGCTCCCCGCCGACGACTGGACGCAGCGGAGCGGGCGTTCCGCCTTCTTCCTCGTGGGCGCCGTCTTCTCGGCCGCCACCGGCTACATCGGCATGCGCCTGGCGGTCCGCGCCAATGTCCGTGTCGCCGCCGCGGCACGCGAGGCCACCCCGGCCGAGGGGGAGCCCGCCAAGGACCTGACCGAGGTCTCCCACAAGGCGATGAAGATCGCCTTCCGGACGGGCGGCGTCGTCGGCATGTTCACCGTCGGCCTCGGCCTCTTCGGCGCCTCCTGTGTCGTCCTGGTCTACGCCGCCGACGCCCCCAAGGTCCTGGAGGGCTTCGGTCTCGGCGCCGCCCTGATCGCGATGTTCATGCGCGTGGGCGGCGGAATCTTCACCAAGGCCGCCGACGTCGGCGCCGACCTGGTCGGCAAGGTCGAGCAGGGCATTCCGGAGGACGACCCGCGCAATGCCGCGACCATCGCCGACAACGTGGGCGACAACGTCGGAGACTGCGCCGGAATGGCGGCCGACCTCTTCGAGTCCTACGCCGTCACCCTGGTGGCCGCGCTCATCCTCGGCAAGGCCGCCTTCGGCGACCTGGGCCTCGCCTTCCCGCTGATCGTGCCCGCGATCGGCGTCATCACCGCGATGATCGGCATCTTCGCGGTCTCCCCGCGCCGCAGCGACCGCAGCGGCATGACCGCCATCAACCGCGGGTTCTTCATCTCCGCCGTGATCTCCCTGGTGCTGGTCGCGATCGCCGTCTACGCCTACCTGCCGGCCACCTACAAGGAGCTCGTCGGCGTCGAGAACCCGGCGATCACCAACCACACCGGTGACCCGCGGATCCTGGCCGTCGTCGCCGTCGCCATCGGCATCGTGCTCGCGGCCCTGATCCAGCAGCTGACCGGCTACTTCACCGAGACCAACCGGCGCCCCGTCCGGGACATCGGCAAGTCCTCCCTGACGGGAGCGGCCACCGTCGTCCTCGCCGGCATCTCGGTCGGTCTGGAGTCCGCCGTCTACACGGCCCTGCTCATCGGTCTCGGCGTCTACGGCGCGTTCCTGCTCGGCGGAACGTCGATCCTGCTCGCGCTCTTCGCGGTGGCCCTGGCCGGCACCGGCCTGCTCACCACCGTCGGCGTCATCGTCGCCATGGACACCTTCGGGCCCGTCTCCGACAACGCCCAGGGCATCGCCGAGATGTCCGGCGACGTCGAGGGCGCCGGTGCGCAGGTCCTGACCGACCTGGACGCCGTGGGCAACACCACGAAGGCCATCACCAAGGGCATCGCCATCGCCACGGCCGTGCTCGCCGCGGCGGCGCTCTTCGGTTCGTACAACGACGCGATCGCCGTCGCGGTCAAGGAGGTCGGCGCCAAGGCCGGGGAGCTGAACCTCAGCCTGGACATCGCACAGCCCAACAACCTCGTCGGGCTGATCCTGGGCGCGGCCGTCGTGTTCCTGTTCTCCGGCCTCGCCATCAACGCCGTCTCCCGCTCTGCGGGCGCCGTCGTCTACGAGGTGCGCCGCCAGTTCCGCGAGCACCCCGGGATCATGGACTACAGCGAGAAGCCCGAGTACGGGCGCGTCGTCGACATCTGCACCAAGGACGCGCTGCGCGAGCTCGCCACGCCCGGCCTGCTCGCGGTGCTCACCCCCATCGCCGTGGGCTTCTCCCTCGGTGTGGGCGCCCTCGGCTCCTTCCTGGCCGGCGCCATCGGCACGGGCACCCTGATGGCGGTCTTCCTCGCCAACTCCGGCGGCGCGTGGGACAACGCGAAGAAGCTCGTCGAGGACGGCCACCACGGCGGCAAGGGCAGTGAGGCCCACGCGGCGGTCGTCATCGGCGACACGGTCGGTGACCCGTTCAAGGACACCGCGGGTCCCGCGATCAACCCGCTGCTCAAGGTCATGAACCTGGTGGCGCTGCTGATCGCCCCCGCGGTCGTGCAGTTCAGCTACGGCGCGGACAGCAGCCCGGCCGTCCGGGCCGTCGTCGCGGTCCTGGCGATCGGGATCATCGTCGCCGCCGTGTACATCTCCAAGCGCCGCGGCATCGCCGTCGGCGACGAGACCGAAGGCGGAGCCGCCGAGCGGGTGGCCCAGCCGGCCGACCCCGCGACGGTCTCCTGACCCCAGGTTCCGTCAGCGGTACGGGCCGGGCCGGGCAGGGCCGGCCGGTACGCCCGAAAGGCGGACGGGCGGCGCGGACTCACGCGCCGTCTGTCCGCCTTTGTGCGTCCGCGGAGGGTGGGCGTGTATCTTCCGGGCGGAAGCCTTCGAAGGGACCAATCCGGTGAACAAGAAGTTTGCGGCCGCGCTGTCGGGCGGTGCGGCACTGATGCTCGTCCTGTCCGGATGCGGCGGGGACGAGACCGACCAGAAGGCCGGCTCCTGGGCCAAGAAGGTCTGTGACCAGTGGCAGCCCCAGATCGCGAAGATCGAAGCCGCCAACGTCGAGATCAAGCGGGTGGCCTCCGAGAGCAGCAAGCCCGACGAGGTCCAGAAGACCGACTCGGCGGCGTTCGGGACCATGACCGAGTCGTACAAGGCGATGGCGGCCGCCCTACGGTCGGCGGGCGTTCCGCCGGTCAAGAACGGCGCCGCGACCCAGGAGGCGGCGGCCAAGGGCTTCGAGACGACCTCCACGGGCTACGCCGACCTCAAGACGAAGACGGACGCCCTCGACCCACAGGACAAGGCGAAGTTCGCCGACGGCCTCAAGGAGGTCGCGGGCGGGCTCAAGGACGTGACCAAGGGCGGCCAGGACGCGCTCGCCCAGCTCAAGGCGGGCGGCCTGGGCGAGGCCATCAACGGCCAGAAGGGCTGCCAGGTCGCGGCCGCACCGGCGTCGCAGTAGCACCCCGGCAGCACCGCCGGCCCGTGCGGGCGGCGTTTCGCGCGGTATGTCGCTCAGGGCGGCCGTGGTCCCGGAAGGGGCCGCGGCCGCCCTTTCGGCGCTCCGGGCCCGGTGCGATCGGCAGGACGGGTCCCAGCGGACACAATGGACGCGTGAGTACCACCAGCCTTCCCACGCCCGACCGCGCCGCCGAGCTCCGCGCAGCCTTCCTCTACGCCGGCTTCACCGCCGACGGGCTGCTCGACCTGCTCGGCGCCCCCGCCTACGCCGCGCTCGCCCGCAGCGAGACCGTCCCGGCCCTGCGCGCCACCCGCGGCCCCGGTGACGGGGCACTCGCGAGCCTGGTCCGGCTGTTCCTGCTCCAGCAGCCGGAGCCGTACGTGCACGCCGCCTCGGCGCTCCCCGTCGAGACGGCCCTGGCCGACGGCTGGCTGCGGTTGGAGGGCGACGAGGTGCACGCCACCGTCGACGTACGCCCGTTCGGCGGGCCGGACGGCGAGGACTGGTTCATCGTCTCCGACCTCGGCTGCTCCGTCGGCGGGGCCGGCGGGATCGGCAGCCGCGAGGAGGCCGTGGTCCTCGGTGTCGGCGGCGCCTCCACCACCCTGGCGGGGATCACCGTCCGCACCCCGGTCGGCTCCGCCCTCGACGTCGGCACCGGATCCGGAATCCAGGCGCTGCACGCGTCCCGGCACGCCACCCGGGTCACGGCCACCGACGTCAACCCCAGGGCCCTGGAATTCACCCGTTTGACGCTGGCGCTCTCCGGGGCGCCCGAGGCCGAGCTGCTCGCCGGGTCGCTCTTCGAGCCCGTCGGCGACGCGACGTACGACCTCATCGTGTCCAACCCGCCCTTCGTGATCTCCCCCGGCGCCCGGCTGACGTACCGGGACGGCGGCATGGGCGGCGACGACCTGTGCCGGACCCTGGTCCAGGAGGCCGGCGCGCGGCTCAACCAGGGCGGGTACGCGCAGTTCCTCGGCAACTGGCAGCACGTGGAGGGCGAGGACTGGCGCGACCGGCTGCGCTCCTGGGTGCCGCGCGGCTGCGACGCCTGGATCGTGCAGCGTGACGTGCAGGACGTGACGCAGTACGCGGAGCTGTGGCTGCGCGACGCGGGCGACCACCGGACCGACCCCGCCGAGTACGCGCGGCGGTACGAGGATTGGCTGGACGAGTTCGAGGCCCGTGGGACCAAGTCCGTCGGCTTCGGGTGGATCACCTTGCGCCGGACGGACGCGGCCGAGCCCTCGATCGTGGTCGAGGAGTGGCCCCACACGGTGGAGCAGCCCCTCGGCGAGGCCGTCCTGGCGCACTTCGCCCGCCAGGACTACCTGCGCCGGCACGACGACGCGGCCCTGCTGGAGGCCCATTTCACGCTGGCCGAGGAAGTGGTCCAGGAGCAGGTCGGCGCGCCCGGCGCGGAGGATCCGGAACACGTCGTGCTCCGGCAGAACCGCGGAATGCGGCGCGCCACCAAGGTCGACACGGTCGGCGCCGGCTTCGCCGGAGTGTGTGACGGCTCACTGAGCGCGGGTCGGATCCTCGACGCGATCGCGCAGCTGATGCAGGAGGACCCGATCGTGCTGCGGGACCGCACTCCGGAGGCCATCCGGCTGCTGGTCGAGCAGGGTTTCCTGGACCCCGTGACGGGCCCGGCGCAGTAGTCGGCCCCGGGATGTAACCCGGGGTTCGCCCGCTGTATCCGTACGGCTGTCAGTCTCCTGCGCAGGGGGATCCGGGGGGATCCCGAGAGTGGCCCGGGGGCAAGGGGAAGCGGCGCGGAAAACGGTCCGGCGATCTTCGCGGCGGCCGTGTTCCCGCTGTTCGGGGCCGCTCTGCAGGCTTGACGGGGGCGCGTGCCCCGCCACCGCGTGCCGGTGGCGGAGGTCACGCGCCCCGTCGCGGCCGTGGCGCCGGCAGGGCTCGTCGGCGGGGCGTCGACGGCCCTGGGAGCGTGGCGCCTCGCGCGGCTCCGACATCGAGATCGAGGCGCTCGGGCGGACCTGGATCCGGCCGCGGATCCGGCTCCGAAAGCCGAGGTCGGAGCAGGCGCGGGACCGGGTGCGAGGGCGCGGCCAGACGGCCCTCCGGCCACCCTGCCCGGTGATCGGGAACGCCCCGGCGCGGCATCCGGGCGGCAGAAACGGCACTTGTCGGGTTACCGTTCGAGTGGCCGTTGCGGGCTTCTGCCGTTTGACACGGGGGCGGGTTGTACCGTCACACTCCGCAGCGTCGCCGTACCGCGACCGAGTGCCGACCGGAGAGAAGAGCCAAGTTGTCCCCGACTAGCGAGACCGCAAAGGGCGGCCGCCGACTCGTCATCGTCGAGTCCCCAGCCAAGGCGAAGACGATCAAGGGCTACCTCGGCCCCGGATACGTCGTCGAGGCGAGCGTCGGGCACATCCGCGACCTCCCCAGCGGCGCGGCCGAGGTTCCCGACAAGTACACGGGCGAGGTCCGCCGCCTCGGTGTGGACGTCGAGCACGACTTCGCGCCGATCTACGTGGTCAACGCGGACAAGAAGGCCCAGGTCAGGAAGCTCAAGGAGCTGCTGGCCGAGTCCGACGAACTCTTCCTCGCCACCGATGAGGACCGCGAGGGCGAAGCCATCGCGTGGCACCTGCAGGAAGTCCTCAAGCCCAAGGTTCCCGTCCACCGGATGGTCTTCCACGAGATCACCAAGGACGCGATCCGCGACGCCGTCGCCAACCCGCGCGAGCTGAACCAGCGCATGGTCGACGCCCAGGAGACCCGTCGCATCCTCGACCGCCTCTACGGCTACGAGGTCTCGCCGGTCCTGTGGAAGAAGGTCATGCCGAAGCTGTCGGCGGGCCGCGTGCAGTCGGTGGCCACCCGCCTCGTCGTCGAGCGGGAGCGCGAGCGCATCGCCTTCCGCACCGCCGAGTACTGGGACCTGACCGGAACCTTCTCCACCGGGCGAGCCGGTGACGCCTCCGACCCGTCGACGCTGGTCGCCCGCCTGAACACGGTGGACGGCAAGCGCATCGCGCAGGGCCGCGACTTCGGCTCGAACGGGCAGCTCAAGAGCGAGGTGCTGCACCTCGACGAGGCGAACGCGCGGGCGCTGGCCGCCGCGCTGGCGGACACCTCGTTCGCCGTCCGCTCGGTCGAGTCCAAGCCGTACCGCCGCTCCCCGTACGCCCCGTTCCGTACGACGACGCTCCAGCAGGAGGCCTCGCGCAAGCTGGGCTTCGGCGCCAAGGCGACGATGCAGGTGGCGCAGAAGCTGTACGAGAACGGCTTCATCACCTATATGCGTACCGACTCCACCACGCTGTCCGACACCGCGGTGTCGGCGGCGCGGGCGCAGGTCACCCAGCTCTACGGGGCCGACTACCTGCCGGAGAAGCCGCGCGTCTACGCCGGCAAGGTCAAGAACGCGCAGGAGGCGCACGAGGCGATCCGTCCTTCGGGTGATCGTTTCCGCACCCCGGCCGAGACGGGTCTGACCGGCGACCAGTTCCGCCTGTACGAGCTGATCTGGAAGCGGACCGTCGCCTCCCAGATGAAGGACGCGGTCGGCAACAGCGTCACCGTGAAGATCGGCGGCCGGGCCGCGGACGGGCGCGACGCCGAGTTCACCGCCTCCGGCAAGACGATCACCTTCCACGGCTTCATGAAGGCCTACGTCGAGGGCGCGGACGACCCGAACGCCGAACTCGACGACCGCGAGAAGCGCCTCCCGCAGGTCGCGGAGGGCGACGCGCTCGCCGCCGAGGGGATCACGGCGGACGGGCACTCGACCAAGCCGCCGGCCCGCTACACCGAGGCCTCGCTGGTCAAGGAGCTCGAAGAGCGCGAGATCGGCCGTCCGTCGACGTACGCGTCGATCATCGGCACCATCCTCGACCGCGGCTACGTCTTCAAGAAGGGCACGGCGCTCGTGCCGTCCTTCCTGTCGTTCGCCGTGGTCAACCTCCTGGAGACGCACTTCGGGCGCCTCGTCGACTACGACTTCACCGCGAAGATGGAGGACGACCTCGACCGCATCGCACGGGGCGAGGCCCAGTCCGTGCCGTGGCTGAAGCGGTTCTACTTCGGCTCGGAGGACGCGACCGAGGTCGTGCCGGCCGACGGGGACCACCTCGGCGGTCTGAAGGAGCTCGTCACCGACCTCGGCGCCATCGACGCCCGGGAGATCTCCTCCTTCCCGGTCGGCGAGGGCATCGTGCTGCGCGTCGGCCGCTACGGGCCGTACGTGGAGCGCGGTGAGAAGGACGCGGAGGGCCACCAGCGGGCCGACGTCCCGGACGACATGGCTCCGGACGAGCTGACGGTCGAGTACGCGGAGGAGCTGTTCGCCAAGCCGAGCGGTGAGTTCGAGCTCGGCAAGGACCCGGTCAGCGGCAACGAGATCGTCGCGAAGGACGGCCGCTACGGCCCCTACGTGACGGAGATCCTCCCCGAGGGCACCCCGAAGACGGGCAAGAACGCGGTCAAGCCGCGGACGGCCTCGCTCTTCAAGTCCATGAACCTGGACACGGTCACCCTCGACGAGGCGCTGAAGCTGATGTCGCTGCCGCGCGTGGTCGGCGCGGACGCGGAGGGCGTGGAGATCACGGCCCAGAACGGCCGCTACGGCCCGTACCTGAAGAAGGGCACGGACTCGCGGTCGCTGGAGACCGAGGACCAGCTCTTCTCGATCACGCTGGACGAGGCCCTCGCCATCTACGCGCAGCCCAAGCAGCGCGGGCGGGCCGCGGCCAAGCCGCCGCTGAAGGAGCTGGGCACCGACCCGGTCAGCGAGAAGCCGGTCGTGGTCAAGGACGGCCGCTTCGGTCCGTACGTGACGGACGGCGAGACGAACGCGACGCTGCGGCGGGACGACGACGTCGAGACGATCACGCCGGAGCGCGGCTACGAGCTGCTCGCGGAGAAGCGGGCGAAGGGCCCGGCCAAGAAGGTGGCGAAGAAGGCCCCCGCCAAGAAGGCCCCGGCGAAGAAGGCGACGGCGACCAAGGCCGCTGCCGCGAAGAAGACGACGGCCGCGAAGAAGACCACCACGGCCGCGAAGAAGACCACGGCCAAGAAGGCGACGGCCAAGAAGACGGCCGCCGCTCCGGCCGGGGACGAGTAGCCGCTTCACCGCCGGCGGGGCTGATTCCAGCATCGCCGGCGTTTGAGGCGCGGGGTCCGGGGCAGTGGCCCGGGCCGCGCCGGGCCGCTCCCGGAAAAAGGTGGGTCCGGGGTCACATCCGACCTCGTCCACAGGCTTCCGCACCCGCATGGCGCAGCGGATAGGCTGGGCGGATGACGCGAGCCGAGCAGCCGGCGGTCGTGACCGCCCCGGCGAACCCCACCTACGACGAAGCCCTAGCCGCGGATTCCCGCGAGCGTGCGGTGCGCGCACTGCTGCGCACTCCCAGGCTGCGCCGGCTGTGGAGCGCCCAGTTGGTGAGCGGCATCGGCGATGCCCTGGCCCTGTTGGTGTTGGTGCTGCTGGCCGTCCAGGCGGCTGCCTCGGAAGGGGCCTTCGGCGGCGGATCCCGCGGCGCGGCCCTCGCCGTCGCCACCGTCTTCGGGGTCCGCATCCTCGCCACCCTGCTCTTCGGCGCGGTCCTGCTGGGCCCGCTGGCCGGGCTGCTGGGCGCCGGCGGCAAGCTGGACCGCCGCTGGACCATGATCGGGGCCGACGGGGTCCGCCTCGGGCTCTTCGTCGTCGCCCCGCTGTGGCTCGACTGGATCCCGGCCCACGCGCTGACCGCGCTGCTGGCCACCGTCTTCGTCTCCGGTGCCGCCGAGCGGCTGTGGACCCTGGCGAAGGAGAGCGCGGCGCCCGCCCTGCTGCCCGCGCCGCCGCCGGAGGGGGCCACCGTACGGCCGCTCCCGGACCACCTGGACGCGCTGCGCCGGCTGACCCTGCGTACGGCCTTCGCGGCGCTCCCGATCGCCGCGGCCGCGCTGCTCGCCGCGACCCTGGTCGGCAAGGCGCTCGGCCTCGGCGTCGACTGGTTCGCCGCGAACCAGGCCGCCCTCGGCTCGTACGTGGCCTCCGGCCTCTTCGCCGCCTCCGTCTCGCTGCTGCTGCCGTTGGTGCTGCCGGGCGGGGCGACCCCGCGTCCGCGTTCGCCGCTGGAGGGTCTGCGCACCCCCAAGGCGGGCGACCGGCCCGACAAGGGTCGTACGGGCGTCATCCCCCTTCTCGTCCTGAGCTGCGCCGCGGTCGCCGGAGCGGTGTCCAGCGCCGTGGCCGTGTCCGTCCTGCACGCCTTCGACCTGGGCGGTGGCCCGGCCGCGTTCGCGCTGTTCGTCCTCGCGCTGGTCGGCGGCACCGCCGCGGGCATCCGCGCCACCCAGGCCGGCAAGGTGCTGCCCGCCCTGTCCCGCCGCCGGCTGCTGGCCCTCGCCATAGCGGTCACCGGGCTCGCGCTGCTGCTGACCGGCCTCGTCCCGGACATGGCGACCGTGCTGTTCCTCTCGCTGCTCGCCGGCACTGCCGCCGGCGTCGCGGCCAACACCGGCCACACCCTGCTGGACCAGGAGACCGAGGAGTTCCGGCGGGCCCGGATCACCGAGCACCTCCAGGCGGTCGTACGGGTGGCCGTGGCGCTCGGCGCCGTGGCCGCGCCCGTGCTCGCCGCGGCGATCGGCCCGCACCGGCTGACCGGTGCCGAGGTCGTCTTCGCGCACGGCGGCGCCGCCTTCACCCTGATGCTCGTCGGCGCCCTGCTGCTGCCGGTCGCCGTGGTGGTGCTCACCAAGGCCGACGACCGCCGGGGCGTCCCCCTGCGGCGGGACCTGCGCGAGGCGCTGCGCGGCGGGGAGCCCGTACAGGCGGCGTCCGCCACCGGGTTCTTCATCGCCCTGGAGGGCGGCGACGGAGCCGGCAAGTCCACCCAGGTCCAGGCGCTGGCCGAGTGGATACGGGGCAAGGGCCACGAGGTCGTGGTGACCCGGGAGCCCGGGGCGACCCCCGTCGGCAAGCGGCTCCGCTCGATCCTGCTCGACATCTCCTCGGCCGGTCTGTCGAACCGCGCCGAGGCACTGCTGTACGCCGCCGACCGGGCGGAACACGTGGACACGGTGGTGCGCCCGGCCCTGGAGCGCGGCGCGGTCGTCATCTCGGACCGCTACATCGACTCCTCGGTGGCCTACCAGGGCGCCGGCCGCGACCTCTCCCCGACGGAGATCGCCAGGATCTCGCGCTGGGCCACCGACGGGCTCGTACCGAACCTGACCGTGCTGCTCGACGTATCGCCGGAGGCGGCGCGCGAGCGGTTCACGGAGGCACCGGACCGGCTGGAGTCGGAGCCGGCGGAGTTCCACCAGCGGGTGCGGTCCGGGTTCCTGACCCTCGCCGCGTCCGACCCCGGCCGCTACCTCGTGGTCGACGCGGGCCAGGACCCGGGGTCGGTGACCACCGTCGTACGGCACCGCCTGGACCGGATGCTGCCGCTCTCGGAGGCCGAGGTGGCCGCCCAGGCGGAGGCGCGGCGCCTCGCCGAGGAGGAGGCCCGGCGCAAGGCCGAGGAAGAGGCGGCGCGCAAGGCGGAGGAAGCCCGGCTGCGTGCCGAGGAGGAGGCGCGGCTGGCCCGCGAGGCCGAGGCGGCGCGGATCAAGGCCGAGGCGGAAGCCGCCCGCAAGGCGGAGGAGGAGCGGCTGCGCGCCGAGGAGGAGGCCCGCGCCCGGGCCGAGGCCGAGCGGCTGCGCGCGGAGGCCGAGGAGAAGGCACGCGCGGCGGAGGCCGAGCGGCTGCGTCGGCAGGCCGAGGAGGAGGCCCGGCTGCGGGCCGAGGCCGAGGAGCGGCGGCTGGAGAAGCAGCGGCGCGCCGAGGAGGCCCTGCTGAAGGCCGAGGAGGCCCGCCGGCTGGTGGCGGCCGAGGCGGCGGCGAAGGCCGCGGCCGCTGCCGCCGTGGCGGCGGCGGAGGCCGCTGCGGTCGCGCCTGCGGTCTCGCCTGCTGAGCCTGCTGCGCCTGCGCCCAAGGTCGGCATGACCAAGAAGCCGGAGCCGGAGCCGCACCCGGACGACGCGGTGACGGTGGAGACCCCGGTGGTGCCGGTCGCCCCGGCGGCTCCGGAGACCAAGCCGGTCAAGCGGGTCGTCCAGCCGGACGACGTCACCCAGACCGTCCCGGTGCCGAAGGTCGACCCGGCCTCGGCCGCGGAGACCGCGGTGCTGCCGCCGGTCCGCGCGACGGACGAGACGACGGTGCTGCCGCCCGTACGCCCGGCTGCCCCGCAGGCGCCGCAGTCCCCGCAGGGGAGCGGTGCCGGGCGGCCCCGGTCCGCCACGCGGCCGACGGCCCAGCGCCCCGAGGAGAACCCGACCGACCGGGTGCCCTCGGGCATCTTCCGGGACGCCGGCAACGACCGGACGCGGGAGCTTCCCGTCGTCGACGACGAGGGCCGGCCGCGCCGGCCGCGCCCGGAGTGGGCCGAGGAGACCCCGCTGGACGACCTGCCGACGCTGGCGGACGAACTGCTGGGCCGCCACCGGGACGACGAGGACGGCGACGAGGGCGAACGCGGATCGCGCCGCCGCCGCTGACCTCGGCGGGGACAGGATTGTCGGTGGCGCCCGCCACAATGGGTGCACGGAGAGCGAAAGGTGGTGGGCGGGATGCCCGTATGGGACGACCTGGTGGGACAGGAGCGGATCCAGGCGCAGCTGGCCGCCGCCGCCCGTGATGCCGACGCACTGGTCACGGCCGCGACGGCCGGGACCGCGCCGCCCGCGGCCTCCAAGATGACGCACGCCTGGCTGTTCACCGGTCCGCCCGGATCCGGGCGGGCCCCTGCCCCGCGGGCCTTCGCCGCCGCGCTGCAGTGCACCAGCCCCGACCGGGCCCTCGGCGGTGAGCCCGGCTGCGGGTTCTGCGACGGCTGCCACACCACGATGGTCGGTACGCACGCGGACGTCTCGACCGTGGTCGCGGTCGGCAGCCAGATCCTCGTCGCCGACATGCGGGACACCGTCCGCAAGTCCTACACGTCCCCGGCGACGGGCCGCTGGCAGATCATCCTGGTCGAGGACGCCGAGCGGCTGAACGAGAAGTCCGCCAACGCGGTCCTCAAGGCCGTGGAGGAGCCCGCGCCCCGGACGGTCTGGATGCTCTGCTCGCCCTCCGTGGAGGACGTGCTGCCCACCATCCGCTCGCGCTGCCGCCACCTCAACCTCGGTACCCCCACGGTCGCGGCCGTCGCCGACATGCTGGTGCGGCGGGACGGCATCGAGCCGACGGTGGCCCTGGCCGCCGCCAGGGTCACCCAGGGGCACGTCGACCGCGCCCGTCGGCTGGCCACCGACGAGGGGGCCCGGGAGCGCAGGGCGACGGTCCTGAAGCTCCCGCTGCGGGTGGACGACATCGGCGCCTGCCTCAAGGCGGCGCAGGAGCTGGTCGACGCCGCCGCGGAGGACGCGAAGCAGGTCGCGGACGAGGTCGACACCAAGGAGACCGAGGAGCTGAGGACGGCGCTCGGCGCCGGAGCGGGCGCCGGCAGCCGGATGCCGCGCGGCACGGCGGGCGTGATGAAGGAGCTGGAGGACCGGCAGAAGCGCCGTCGCACCCGTACCCAGCGCGACACCCTCGAAGTGGCGCTGACCGACCTCACCGGCTTCTACCGGGACGTCCTGGCCCTGCAGCTCGGCTCGTCCGTGGCCATCGCCAACGAGGAGATACGGCACGACCTGGACCGGATCGCCCGCGCCTCGGGGCCTGAGCGGACCCTGCGCCGGATCGAGGCGATCATCGCCTGCCGGGACTCCCTCGACCGCAATGTCGCCCCGCTCCTCGCGGTGGAGGCGATGACGATGGCCCTGCGCGCGGGCTGACAGCGGGCTGACTGCGGCCGGGCCGTGGCCGGGCCGTGGCCGGGCCGCAGGGCGGCGGTCCACACCCGGTTGACCGGCTCACCCGTACGGGCGAACCGGCCGTCGAGGCCGGGCCGTGCCCGGTCCGTGCCACGCCCGGCGCGGGCCACGGAAGGCGTGCGGCCGTCCGGTCCCGGAGCGCCGGCCCAGGTCCACCGGCAGGACGTACGCTCCGGGGATGGACACCAGTCGCCTGCTGCGTACCACCGGAACCGTGATCGCAGCCGCCGGGCTGCTGCTCTCCGGGTGCACCTCGGGTGGATCGGGGGAGCCCGGGGCCGCTGCGGCCTCCCTGCCCTCGGCGCCGCAGTCCCCCGACGCCGCCGCGCTGCGCCCGTACTACGCGCAGAAGCTGACCTGGCGCGACTGCGGTGTCCCCGGATTCCAGTGCTCCACGATGAAGGCGCCGCTGGACTACGCGAACCCCGGCTCCGGCCAAGACGTCGAGATCGCGGTGTCGCGCCGTACGGCCACCGGTCCCGGCAAGCGCCTCGGCTCGCTGGTGGTCAACCCGGGCGGTCCCGGCGGCTCCGGCATCGGCTACCTCCAGGCGTACGCGGGCATCGGCTATCCCGCGGCCGTACGGGCCCAGTACGACATGGTGTCCTTCGACCCGCGCGGGGTGGAGCGCAGCAGCCCCGTCGAGTGCCTGAACGGTCCGGCGATGGACAAGTACACGCAGGTGGACCAGACGCCGGACGACGCGGCCGAGCGGGCGGAGCTGGTGGCGGCCTTCAAGGAATTCGCGCAGGCCTGCGAGGCGAAGTCGGGGCGGGTCCTGCCGCACGTCTCCACCGTCGACGCCGCCCGGGACATGGACCTGCTGCGCGGGGTGCTCGGTGACCAGAAGCTCCACTATGTCGGGGCCTCCTACGGCACCCTGCTGGGCGCCACGTACGCGGACCTCTTCCCGGACCGGGTCGGCCGGCTGGTCCTGGACGGGGCGATGGACCCCACCCGGCCCGCGCTCGAACTGAACCGGGACCAGACGGAGGGCTTCGAGACGGCCTTCACCTCCTTCGCCAAGGACTGCGCGAAGCAGCCCGACTGCCCGATGGGCAAGGGCGGCCCGGACGCGGTGGCGGCGCGCCTGAAGGAGTTCTTCCGCAAGCTCGACGCACAGCCCGTCGCGACCGGCGACCCGGACCGTCCGCTGGGGGAGGCCCTGGCGACGACCGGGGTGATCGCGGCGCTGTACGACGAGAGCGCCTGGCCACAGCTGCGCGAGGCGCTCAACTCGGCGATGAACGGCGACGGATCGGGGCTGCTGAGCCTGGCCGACAGCTATTACGAGCGCGAGGCGGACGGCAAGTACGCCAACCTGATGTTCGCGAACGCCGCCGTCAACTGCCTCGACCAGCCCGCGGCCTTCACCGGCCCGGAGGCCGTGGACACCGCCCTGCCGTCCTTCGAGAAGGCCTCCCCGGTCTTCGGCGCGGGCCTGGCCTGGGCCGCGTTGAACTGCACGTACTGGCCGGTGAAGGCCACGGGCAAGGCGAGGGAGCTGACCGCGAAGGGCGCCGCGCCGATCGTGGTGGTGGGTACCACCCGCGACCCGGCGACCCCGTACAAGTGGGCCCAGGCGCTGGCCGGCCAGCTCGAATCGGGGACGCTCCTCACCTACGACGGCGACGGCCACACGGCGTACGGGCGCGGCAGCGAATGCATCGACGCCGCGATCAACCGCTACCTCCTGGAGGGCAAGGCTCCGCAGGACGGCAAGAAATGCTGAGACCGCCGCCCCGTGGCGTACGGGCGCCGAGCACCGCCGGCCGCCCGAGCGGGCGGCGGGAGCACCTGCGGGACCCGCGTCCGGCCGGGAGGCGAAGCGTGCCCGGTTTGCCGGGACAACCCCGATAGGTGGCCTACCTCCCCCCTCGGCGAAACCTGGTTCGGGGCACCCGTCCACACCCTGTAGACTTGGCGCCGCTGCTGATGAGCGCCCCTCTTCGAGGGAACACTTGTCTGACCAGCGGTGCCGCCTTAGCTCAGTTGGCCAGAGCAACGCACTCGTAATGCGTAGGTCTCGGGTTCGAATCCCGAAGGCGGCTCTGTAGAACCCTCAGGACTCACTCGCCGTGACCTGGGGGTTTTGCTATTTCCGGGCCAGACGGGGGCGGAACAAAATGATCTTCGCACCCCCCTGCGTGCCCATTGCGTGCCCATCTGCGTGCCCGACACCCGGTGTGACCTCGGCGTTCGAGGGTTCGGCCTCGACCTCGGCCTCGGGTTCGGCGGCGACCTGAACGGGTCGACGCACAGTGCCCCTCGGGACCATGGCGGCCGTGGCCTCGGCGGCGTCGCGCGCCGCCTTGGGCATGACGGACTGATAGATGTCCCGCGTGATCCGGCTGTCGCTGTGACCGAGCGTCTCGGACACGATCTTGACATCGACGCCGGCGGCGAGCATGAGCGAGGCGGCGACGTGCCGCAGGTCGTGCATACGGATCGGCGGCAGACCCGAGAGCTCGACCAGCCGCTCGAACTGATCGGTCAACGTGCCGGGGTGCAGCCACTCCCCGTTTTCCTGCGTGAACATGCGACCGCTGTCGGTCCATGCCTCGCCCCATTCGAGACGCTCGGCCCCCTGCTTGATCCGGTGCGCTTCGAGAACCTCGGCGGTGTACTCGTCGAGCGAGATGATCCGCTCGCCGCTGTCGGTCTTCGGCGCCGACTCGACGACCTCCCAACCGTCCTGCACGAGCTGCGTCGCGACCGTGAGCTCGCTCGTCGCGGCGTTGTAGTCGGACCACCGAACGCCGCACGCCTCGCCCCGCCGCAGGCCCCGGAACGTGATCAGGTGGAGCAGCGGTAGCAGCCGCTGATCGGTGTCGGCGAGGAAGTCCAGGAAGGCGCCCGCCTGCTCGGGAGTCCAGACCATGACCGAGCTCGGCTTGTCGCCGGTCCGCAGCCACTCGGCGATACGGGCGTCGGTCCACACCATCGCCTTCGGACGCTTGGCAGGGGCGAGCTCGACGTGCTGCGCCGCGTTGAAGGTGATCGAGCCCCGGGCTATCGCGGTGTTGAGCGCCGCCCGCAGCGTGGCCCTGATGTGCTGCTGCGTAGAGGGCCCGGTGACCCGCCGGAACGGAGCCATCGCGTCGATGGTGTCCCTCATCACCTTCCGGCGGGCGCGGTGCTCTCCTCCCTTCCACGGGGTCGCCTTGAGCTCGGCGAGTGCCGCCCGGCGGTCCGCGTTCGCCTCGGTGATCTCGATGTTCGTCTCGGCGATGCCCTCGAACATGGCGTCGAGGTGCGGCACGGTGAGGCGGTCGAGCCGGATGTGCCCGATCCGGGGGCGCAGGTGGTACCGGATGTCGAGCTCGTACCGGGCGTGGCCGCTCTTGCGCAGCGCCTTCTTGCCGGCGAGCCATAGGTCGAGCCACTCGGCGACGGTCATGTGCTGAGTGCGCGCCTGGCCGGTGCCGAACCGCCGCTTCGTCTCGTCGAGATCGGGGATGCTCTCCTTCCCGGCCCCGACCAACGCGAGCAGGTCACCGAGGCGGGCGCGCCCGTCCTGATCGTCCGCGTCGGCGATGTTCATGTGACGCCGTGCGCTGATACACCGGGGATTACGGGGCAGCCCTTATCTGGTGCAGGCTGTAATAACCGACAATGTTCGAGATGTCGACGCCATCGAGAGCAACGACCCCGCCACTTGCATGGGAAGTAATGCGAACGTAGTGAGGATTTATGGGCGGACTCTCCATGATTCGACCGTATGTCTAACGCGCGCTCCCCATCTGTCCGTAGTGAGTACGGCGGCGCCGTCGGCCAGTACGTTTCTGGACCGGCCCGCGACCGTCCGCGCCCCAGGCGCGACAACGGCTGGGTGAGACCTCACCCGCCCATCCCCCTTGGCGGCGCGCCATGGTCGATGTGCACCGAGCTGACCATCGAGCGATGATGAACATGAACGGAACGCCCGAGCGATTTCCCGGGTACCCAGAGAGTCGGCCGCAACGCAGATCTGCAGCGTTGAAGACAGCGACAGCGCACGGCTCGGCTATCCCGCCAGCGGGCTGCATTCCGAGCGGGACGATCCCGTTCTGGCGTCTCGTGCCCCGGTCAAAGTGAGCCGGTCTTTTCCGATAGGGGTGATCATGATGACAGCGTCCAGCCCGCAGAACTCCATACAGGAACATAGCCGACCACTCCAGGAAAGAATTGGTTGGGAAGTGTGGTGCATTAAGGACGGCTTTATCGAGGGCATGGTTTGGGCCACCAGAGGCAAAGCCCTGCAGGTTGCAAAAGCGCACAACGAAATGTTCGATCCGCCACATCACGCAAACGTGGAACGCGTCATTATCAAGCCAGTAGAGACCTGAGGGCCGGGACAGCCCTTAGTGCTGCTCGTTCGCCCGCTCGGCGACTGCGTCGGGGCCCATCCACCACGCAATGAGCTGATCCACGGTGCCAAGTCCCAGCTTGGTTCGTAGGTCGCCCAGCGAGAGGTTGATCGTCTTGGCGCTGTAGCCCAGCGTCTTCGCGATCTGCTGCTGATCCTTCCCCGCGCACAGGGCACGCAGGATCGTGCGCTGTAGGGGTGTGGTGATCGTGGGCTGCTGTGTGGGCTCGGCGCTGTGCCAGTCGAGGCCGATCTGCCAGTCGAGGTCAAAGGCGGCGGCGAGGAACCCGCACGTCGCCCGGTCGCGAACCAAGTACGCCCCGTCGAAGCTGGGTCGGCCGTCAGCGTGGTCCTCGATAATCGCGTACTGCCGGTCGACGAGCACCACGCGCATGAACGGCTTTGTGAGCGTGCGGAACTGCGCGCCGAGGGCGGTCAAGAGGTTCACGCGGTCGATCGCTCCAGGGTTCGATCGCGTGCTCGTGCTGTAGAGGGTGCGCATGGTGCAGCCCCGTTCGACCGCCGAGCGGTCGCGGTCCGTCGACAGGTCGATGACCTTTCGGGGGCGGGGGCCGGGTTGCGCGGTGATCAGCTCGTGACGGGCACCGTCGACGGCGGACGCGATGGCGGCGTTCACCGCTTCCTTCCCCTCGATCCACATCGACGACGCACCCGCCGCCCGGAGGCGGTCCGTTCGGCACGAGCGAAGTTGGGACACGAAGCCGGGGATCTCGGCGAGCTGCCGCGCTGCTCCTTCGAGCTCGCGCTGCACAGACTTGCGCAACCGGCCTTCTATCTCGTCGAGCTCTACCGGGGCGTACCCGCTCGGTTGGAAGGCATCGCGGAGGATCAGACCCGCTGAGGCGAGGCGGTCGGCGATGGCGGCGTCACGTTCCTTGATCGGCTCGCCCTCGGCGATCAGGCCGTAGACATGCAGCTCGGTCTTGGACAACGACGACGACGGCACGCGACCCCCCGCGGTTCGGATCTTGGAACTTCCTATGTCTGACCTGTGGAAACTGTGTTCGATCCCCCTGGAAGCGGTCAGGCCATAGCTGCACCGGAATCTATGTCGCCGGTGTATCTGGGTGGCATATCCAACATCTGGGAGGGGAACCCACTAAATGATCATGAACAGGATCCGCCAAGCTCTCGTCGCAGCGCTCGCCGTCGGCGCTCTGGCGGGCGGCCTCGCGCTCGCCGACCCTGACGCCCCCCGCCCCGTGCGGGCGGACGACAGCTCGTGGAACCTCGTTACGCCGTCGCCGTCCCAGCCTGCGCCCGCCGAGTCGACGATGTCGCGCCTCGGCGACAGCTCTTGGAACTAAGAACAGGCAACACGGACAGACTGCGCAAGGGGAGCGCCCCCACAAGGGGCGCGACGGCGGGGGGCGGTAATGATCTCTGTAATCCGGGCGCCGCTCGATACTGGTGTGTGGGCCGTCGCTACCGCGACAAGGGGCACGACGTACATCGCTATCGACGGCCAACACATCACGCCGGCGGGCGCGGTGGCGCTAGAACAAGTGCTGAACCATCTACAAGAGCAGCCCTGCGGGGGCGGCCCGAGGGTCGGGGGAGACGCCCCCCGGGCCGCATGACAAAGGGCCGCATGGCACGAGCCGTGCGGCCCCTTCTGTCTGTCGGGGCAGCGTGTAGCGTGAGGTTTGAAGGCGCGCCGTTTGCGCAGGTCAGGGCCCTCTTTTTGAGTGCCCACCGCGTGCCCAATGCGTGCCCATCGCGTGCCCGAACTGCCCTGAACCGGTTGGCACGGGTTGGCCCGGGGAAGTGCCATCGCATGGCGCTGACCTGTGGAAACCGCCCCACGATGGCACCTTGTGAACCTATCCGACAGGAAGCGTCTGGGGCTCGTAATGCGTAGGTCTCGGGTTCGAATCCCGAAGGCGGCTCGGATCAGCCCCAGGACTCACTCGCCGTGACCTGGGGCTTTTCCATGCCCCGATCGATCGGGGGCGGAACGCGATGATCTTCGCGCCCTGATGTGATGCCGTCCTGCTCGGACACCGCTTCGGGAGGCTCGGCGAGGCGGGCGGGCGGGCGACGAATCGAGCGACGAGCACGCGGCCGCGCGGGCTCAGTTGTCGGTCGGGGTCGCGAGGTTCAGGGTGAGGTGGGCCGCGGGTTCGAGGAGGTCCTTGGCGGGCGGTGCGCCGAAGACGAGGACCCGGTAGTAGATCGGGCCCAGCAGGAGATCGGCGAGGTGGCCGAGGTGGTCCTCGTCCGGGGTGCTGCCCGTGTGGCGTTCGATGATCGCGGCCAGGCCGGCCAGGTCGCGTGCGCGCTGCTTGAGGAGGAATCCCTCGCGCAGGGCGGCGGCGGCGTCCTTGTCCAGTTGCGCGTTGCCGAGAAGGGCCTGGAGTACCCGGCCCGCCGGCTCCTGGAAGAAGTCGGCGACGCGATGCAGGTGTGCGGTGAGGTCCTCGGCGGGGGTTCCGGCCGGCTCGGCCCAGGCCAGCCCTTCGAGGGCGTCCTCCTCCAGGGCGTCGAGCAGGATCTCGACCTTCGACTTCCACCAGCGGTAGATCGTCTGCTTGGCGACGCCCGCCCGGGTGGCGATGCCCTCGATCGTCGTCGCGGCGAAGCCCTGTTCCACCAGCAGGTCGTCGGCGGCGTTCAGCACCGCGACGCGGATGCTCTCACTGCGCCGCGGACCCGTGCGGCTCACGACGGGGGAGGGGGCGCGGCGGCCTTCGGTCTTCCGTGCGGCGCTGATGGTCGGTCACCTCTTGTTTCGTGCGAATGCCGCGATTCTGGCACACCGGATCGGTGTCGCGATCGGCTGATCACGCGGACGTCCTGCGATTGCGGGCGAGGCTCAGCAGCACCGTGAGCGCGAGCAGGGCGACCGCGGCGCTGAAGATCGCCCCGGCCGGTCGCAGGCTCGTGGCGCGGATCAATACGCCGACGCCGATCGCGGGGACGGCGAGCATGGAGTAGAGGATCGCGAAGAACGTCGACACCGACGCGCCGCGGTGCTGCGGGTTGCCGCGGGTGGTGATGCTGCCGAGGCCGTGGCTGAGGGCGATGCCGGTGGCCAGGCCGTTCACCGCGGCCCCGACGAGCAGCGGGGCCAGGGAGGTGATCGCCATGGCCAGCGCGATCAGTGCCGCGGCGAGGATCAGCCCCAGGCAGGCCACCCGGAGCGCGGCGCCCGGCTTGATCCGGCGGACCAGCAGCTGACCCAGGGCGGTGCAGGCGAAGGCGGTGAAGACGACGAGTCCGGTGAGCGTGTGGCTGCTCCGGTGGAGGACCGTGCCGAGGAACAGGCCGGTGACGGCGGTGAGTACGCCGAGCACCGCGAAGCCCGCGCCGGCGGCCATCGCGGAGCGCAGGAAGTCCGAGCGGATCTCCGACGGTATGCGCAACGGCTGGAACTGGAGGGTGAACCCGGAGCGGTGAGCGGCGGTCTCCGGGGACGAGGCCACGCCGACGAGCCCGATCGCCGCCAGGACGAGCATCACGATCCACGGTGTGCGCAGCGGTGCGGGCGCGACATCGGCCAGGATCCCGGCGAGCAGCGTGCCGCAGGCGAGGCCGCCCATGTTGGCGAACAGCGCGAGCGTCGCGGGCCGGACCCTTCGGTCCTGCGGGACGAGTTCCGTGAGCGCGGCGGTGGCGGCGCCGGTGACGAGGGCGGCGGAGAAGCCGGAGAGCACGCGGGCGACGAGCAGGACGGCCACGTCGTCGGCGGCCAGGAACACCCCGGCGGCGCCGACGGAGAGCAGGGTCGCCGCGACCAGTACGGGGCGTCGCCCGATCCGGTCCGACAGGCGCCCGAAGGCGAGGAGTCCGACGACGACCCCGAGGGCGTAGACGGCGAAGATCACGGTCACGGTGATCGGGGAGAAGTCGAACTCCTCGCCGTACACGGGGTAGAGCGGGGTGGGCGCCGTGGTCCCCGCCATGGTGATCCAGAAGGCGAAGGCCACGGCGGCGGTCGCGAGCCCACGACGGGTCGTCGGGGAGTCGGGTCGGTCGGTTCGGTCGGGTCGGTCGGTCGTGTGCGGCATGGGATCGCCTCCGGCGTAGGACTGGACGGTGCGTTGCGTCTGAGTGGACATTAGACTAGACGTTGCGTCTACTCAACGGGGCGTACGCCGCCGGCGATCGGCTGGGGCGATTGTGCGGTTCGGGAGCCGGTATGGGGTGGGTGTTGTGGTGGCGGGGCGGGCCGATGAGGCTGGGGCCCGCAGATGAGGTCGCCGGGCTGTCGGGCCGGCGCGTAGGTGGAGGTGCGCAGTGGGGCGGTTCACCGTTGTCGTCAACGGCGAAGAGCAGTACTCGATCTGGGCGGAAGGGCGCGAAGTGCCCCTGGGTTGGCGGGACACGGGCGTGACCGGGACCAAGGAGGAGTGCCTCGAGCACATCGACGAGGTGTGGACGGACCAGCGCCCGCTGAGCGTGCGCTAGCCCGTCACAGGTTCCGGGTCACGGGTTCCGGGTCACGCGTCCGGGGGGAGCCAGCCGCGCTGGACCGCTCGGACACCGGCTTCGAAGCGGCTTCGGGCGCCCAGGCGTTCCATCAGGACCGTGGCGATGCGGCGGGCCGTGCGGTGGGAGACGCCGAGGCGCTTGGCGATCCCCTCGTCGGTGTGGCCCTCGGCGAGCAGGCGCAGGCTGGCGGCTTCCTGGTGGTCCAGTTCGGCCTCGTCGCGGCGCGGGGCCCGGCCCAGCGGCCGGGCGTTCTCCCACACCGTCTCGAAGAGGGTGCACAGGGCGGTGAGCGTGCCCTGGCCGGTGAGCGCGACCGCCCCTTGCCCGCTGTCCTCGCTGTTCACGGGCAGGACGGCGGTCGTACCGTCCACGATGGTCATCCGCAGCGGCAGCACGGCGATCGTACGGACCTGGCCGCCCAGCTCCGTGAGCCACTTGGCGTGCGCCTCGCTGGCCGGGTTGTTGCGCACGCTGTCCAGGTAGATCGTCCGCATGGTGACGCCCCGGCCGAGCAGCCGCTCGTTGAGCGGGCGGGAGGCCGCCATGTTCGCCTCCGTCTGCGCCCCACCGGGGGCGAAGACCATCACCTCGTTCCGGACGTTCTCGGTGAGTACGGCGAGGCGGGTCCGGACCTCGTCGACGTCGGCGAGGTGCTCCACACTGACGGGTGCCCCCACCGGGCGCAGGTCCTCGTACTCGGAGATCAGCTGCTGGGCCACGGCCCGGGCGCCCGCGATGCGCTCGTTCTCCAGCGCCAGCTCGGCCTGGCGCCGGGCCAGCAGGTACTCCAGGCCGATCTCCGGGCTGACCGCGCGGGGCACCGCCGACGCGTCGGCCGGTCCGTCGGCGGGGTACTGGACGAGCGAGAGGCCGCACAGTCGGGCCCATGCCTCGTGCACGGCGTCCTCGGGGATCCCGAGCAGCTCCGCCAGCTCCTCGGCGTCGTCCCGCGGGTGGCTCAACATCGCTCGGTAAACGGCTTCGGTCGGTCTGTCCAGTCCCAGTACGTCGAGCATCGGCCCCCCATCCGTCAGCAGAGGCCATTATCTCCGGTGCGGCCCGTTCGGCCCGTGCTGGCCAGATTGGGTCAGGACCCAATCCGGCCACCGGAAACCCCTTTCCCGAGTCTGTGACGCGTGGTGATGCTGGAGCCGCAAGAAACACGCATGTCACAGGGGGATGTTCTTCATGCTTAGCACTCGTATGGGCAAGGCCGTAGCGATCGTCGTCCTCGGTACCGCCGCGCTGATGGCGCCCGCCGTCGCGCAGGCCGACACCACCGAAGCACCGCAGGGCGCCGCCGCGCCCACCACTCAGGCGGACGCCCAGAAGACGGACATGGGCTGGCAGTGACCGACACCACCAGCACGGGGACGGCGCACCGCCGGGACAGCGCATGGATCTGAAGCAGCTCACCACCTTTCACCGGGTCGCGACACTGCTGAGCTTCACCCGCGCCGCGGCCGACCTGAAGTACGCGCAGTCCAGCGTCACCGCCCAGGTCAAGGGCCTGGAGGTGGCGCTGGGGGTGGAGCTCTTCGAGCGCCTGCGGGGACGGATCCGGCTGACTCCGGCCGGGGAACGTCTCGTTCCGTACGCCGAGCGGATCCTGTCCCTGGTCGATGAGGCCCGGGACCGGACCACCGGCCTGGGCGAGCCTTCGGGGGTGCTGACGATCGGCACGATGGAGAGCTTCACGTCCTACCGGATGCCCCCGGTCCTCGAGTACTTCCACCACCGCTACCCGCAGCTCCAGCTCGCCCTGCGGCCCAGCCTGTGCCGGGACACCTGCGAGGCGCTCCGGCAGGGCACCTTCGACCTGGGCTTCCTCATGGAGGCCGAGACCGACCACCCCGGGGTCAGGACCGAGATCCTCGGCTCCGAACCGCTGGTCGCGGTCGCCGCCCCGGACCACGTCCTGGCGGGCGTCCGCAACGTCTCCACCGGCGATCTGCGTGCGGTGCCGATCCTGGCACCGGAGGCGGGCTGCTCGTACGGGGCGATGTTCGAGGCGGAGCTCAACGGCGGTGCCGAGCAGCCCGTACCGCTGCTGCAGTTCGGCAACATCGAGTCCATCAAGCGCGGGGTCTCGGCCGGTCTGGGTGTCAGTGTGCTGCCCGCGATGGCGGTGGCCGCCGAGATCGAGGCGCAGTCGCTGACCGTACTGGACTGGAAGGCTCCGTTCGAGGTCTACACCCAGATCGCGTGGCGGTACGGGCGCCATCTCACCCGTGAGATGCGGGTGTTCATCGACTGGATGGTCCGGTTCGCGGAGCAGGACCGGCAGCAGCTGGTGGCGTGCTGACGGCGGCCGAGGCCGCCGTGGCCGCCGTGGCTGCCGAGGGCCGCTGAGCGCGGCCCTTGTACGGCCCCGCCGGAGCCGCCTCCGGGCGGGCCGGCGGGGCCGTGCTCACAACGCGCCCCGAGCCAGCAGTTCCTCCACCACCCGTACGGCGTCCAGCGCGCCCCCCACCCGGAGGTTGTCGGTGGCCAGCCACACCCAGAAGCCGTCGGGGGCGGTGGTGGAGACCCGGATCCGCCCCACGTGGAGCTGGTCCGGGTCGCTCAGCGCCGCCGGGGTCGGACCGCCGGGGTCGTGGACCACGACCTCGGGCAATGCCCGGAGCAGTGCCACCAGTTCGGCGCGGTCCACCGCGGAACGGCACTGCGTCCACACCGCCGCGCCGTGCCCGCTGACCATCGGGACCCGCACGCAGGTCGCCGTGACCTCGATGCCCGGCAGCCCCAGGACCTTACGGACCTCGTCGGCCACCTCCCGCTCCTGGAGCGTCGAGCCGTCCTCCAGGACCTCGCCGATGCCGGGCAGCACGTTGAAGGCCAGCGGGGGCGAGAACCGCGTCGAGGGCACGGTGGCCTGCGGATCCTGCAGGACCGTGCGCGAGCCGTCCTGGAGCTCCTCGATACCGCTGTGCCCGGCTCCCGAGGCGCCCTGGTACGTACTGACGACGATCCGGCGGATGCCCCAGCGGCGCTCCACGTCCCGCAGCACCCGGACCACGGGCACGGTGGCGGCGCCGGGCACCGCGATCACCCCGCCCGCCGGACGGCGGCCCAGCTCGGCCGCGTCGAGCTGCGGGACGACCAGGGGGGTGCCCGGGGTCATCCGGAAGGCGGCGGTGCTGTCGATGGCCAGGGCGCCGTGGGCGACGGCGACCGGGACCCACTCCCTGCTGACCTGCTCGCCGGCGCAGAACAGGGCTGCGTCGACCGTGCCGAACGCGAACCGGGGGAGCTCGGTGACGCGGTGGTCGCGGCCGTCGACGCGGATCGTGCGGCCGGCCGAGCTGGCGGAGGCCACCAGGGCAAGGTGCCGGTACGGCAGGGCGCGGTCCTCGATGAGTTCGAGCAGGGTGCCGCCCACCGCGCCGGTCGCTCCGACGACGGCGATGCGGGGTGCGGCGGGGTCGTCGACCTGGGGCATGGGCTTCTCGGATCCGCGATGGGCAGGGGACACGGACGGCCGGCGGCCGTGCGGGCCGTCGATTCCGGGACATGACCCTGTTCGAGTACGGGCCGGAAGTTCGGCAAGGGGCGGTGTGCGCGATCGGCGCCGCTCCGATGATCCGCGCATCCGGGGGGTCCGGCAAAGGGTGGGTCGACGGGTATCTCCGATGGCTCCCATCAGTGGGGGCGATCGGTCGCGGCGGCCCGGGTGCTCGGTGCGGGCGAGGCCGCCGACGGGCGCCGGGCGTTACCGCGAGCGGCATCGGAATGTCCGAACGAGGCCATCGGATCTCCCCGGACAGCGGGCGTTGACCTGCAAGTTGACGTGCCGAAGGCTGTGGCCGGTCCTGATCGACCGGGGAGATCGACCACCGGGGAATCCAGCGCGCCGAGAGGACGGGCAGCCGGGATTCCGGACCGGAACACGCGAAACGGGGAGTTCATGCAGCAGGCCGTGAAGGTCGTCGGAATCGGGGGGTCCTCCCGACCTGGCTCCACCGCGGAGCTCGGGCTGCGGGTGGTGCTCGCGGAGGCCGCCCGGCTGGGCGCGCAGGTCGGTCTCGTCAGCGGCGCCGACCTGGTCATGCCGCTGTACGACCCGCGCGTGGCGGGCTGCCCGCCCCAGGCGCGCCGGCTCCTCGACGAGGTGGCCTCGGCGGACGGGGTGGTGCTGGCGAGCCCCGCGTACCACGGCACGGTGTCCGGGCTTTTGAAGAACGCCTTGGACTACACCGAGGAGCTGCGCGGCGACCCCCGGCCCTACTTCTCGGAGCGGGCCGTCGGCTGCCTGTCCGTCGGGATGGGCTGGCAGGGTGCGGTGACCACGCTCGCCGCGCTCCGGGACATCGTGCACGCCCTGCGGGGCTGGACCACCCCGCTGGGGGTGGCGATCAACAGCGCGACGGCCGGGTTCGGTACGGACGGCGCGTGCTCCGACCCGCACATCCAGCAGCAGTTGACCGCGATGGCCGGCCAGGTCGTCGAGTTCGCGGAGGCGCGCCGGGCCCACCGGTCGCTGCGGGCCGACGCGGTGCACGCCTGATGAGCGGCGCCGACGAAAGCCACTGTCCCGACGAAAGCCACTGTCCCGACGGCGACCACTGTCCCGACGGCGGCCCCGCCCCGACGGCGCCGGTCCGCTTCCTGGCGGCCGGCCCCGCCCCCACCACCTGGATCCGCTGCTTCCACCCGAAGCCGGCGGCCCGGTACACCCTGGTCTGCTTCCCGCACGCGGGTGGGTCGGCCAGTTACTACTTCGACCTGTCGGCCGCGCTCGACGCGGACATCGAGATGCTGGTGGTCCAGTACCCGGGCCGCGAGAACCGGCTCTTCGAGGAGCCCGCGGGATCGGTCGCGGCGCTGGCGGACGGCGTGTACCAGGCGCTGCGTACCCGGCTGCCGCGGCGCCCGGCCTTCTTCGGGCACAGCATGGGCGGGCTCATCGGCTTCGAGGTCGCCCGGCGGCTGGAGGCGGCCGGGGGCACCGCTCCCCATCTCCTCGTCGCCTCGGCCAGTTCGGCGCCCTCGGTGCGTACGGACCGGCTGACCGCCGGCGCGGGCGCACCCCACGGCGGGACCGAGCCCGAGCCCGACGAGGCCGTGCTCGCCCGGATCATGGGCCTCGGGGGCACGCGCGACGGAGTGAGCGGGCACCCGGAGCTGATGCAGCTGGTGCTTCCGGCCATCCGCGGCGACCTGCGCGCCCTGGCGGAGTACCGGGTCGACGCGGGCGCCGTGGTCGGCTGCCCGGTCACCGTGTTCGTCGCCGACGGCGACCACGACGTGCCCCTCGCCGAGGCCGGCGCCTGGGGCGCCCACACGACGGCCGACGCCGACGTGCACGTCTTCGAGGGCGACCACTTCTACTTCAGCGGCAATCCGCCGAAATTCCTCGAACTGCTCCAGGACGCCGTGCGTCACTCTCACCCCGGGACACAACTCATATGACGGTCATGGGATTCGTGGAGGAGGAGCTCGCCCAGATGTGGGCCGAGATCCTCGACGCCACCGACGTGACGCTCGGCTCGCACTGGCAGGCCCTCGGCGGGCGGCCGGAGGCCGTAGGCACCCTCGCCGACCGCATCGACGAGGAGCTCGGTGCCCGCGTCGAGCCCGCGGGGCTGCTCGACGCGGGCACCCTGGAGGGCATGGCCCGCCTGGTGCGCGGGGCCATGGCGGCGAGGAAGGTGGCGACCGCACCGGCGGCCGGCCCGCGGGCCGGGGCGCGGCCGGAGCGGCCCGCATTGTCCTTCGCCCAGCAGCGGCTCTGGTTCATGCAGGAGATCGACCCCGAGACCACGCTCTACAACGTGCCGACCGTGCTGCGGCTGCGTGGCGCCCTCGACCACGACCGGCTCGGCCGGGCGCTGACCGCGCTCGTCGCCCGCCACGAGGTGCTGCGCACGACCTACCGGGCGTCGTCCGGGGTGCCCCACCAGGTCGTCGCCGCACCCGGGGAGTTCGCGCTCCCGTACACCGACCTGACCGCCGAGGCGCGGCCCGCCGCCGAGGCGGGGCGCGTCGCCGCCGACGTGGGCGCGTACGTCTTCGACCTCGCCGCCGACCTGCCGCTACGGGCCCACCTGCTGCGGCTCGCCGCGGACGACCACCACCTGGTGGTCACGTTCCATCACATCGCCATCGACGGCTGGTCCGTCGAGATCTTCTTCCGGGAGCTGGGGGAGCTGTACGGCGACCCGGGTGCGGGCGGCGCACCGGTGCTGCAGTACGCCGACTACGCCGTCTGGCAGCGCGAGCGGCTTCAGGGCGACACCCTGGACGCCCTGACCGCCCACTGGCGGGCCGTGCTCGGCGACGACCCGCAGGCCCTCGCCGTACCCACCGACCACCCCCGGCCCCGCCACCGGTCCTTCCGCGGCGCGGTCGCCACCCGCGCACTCGGGCCCGAACTCACCGCCCTTCTGCGCGAGTTCGGCCGGAGAGAGCGCGGGACGCTCAACATGACGCTGCTCGCCGGGTTCCAGGCGCTGCTCGCCGGCTGGTCCGGGACCGACGACGTCACCGTCGGCATCCCGGTCGCGGGCCGCACCCGGCCCGAGCTCCAGGAGCTGCTCGGCTGCCTCATCAACATGGTTCCGGTCCGTGTCGGGCTCGGTGGGGACCCGGCCTTCCGGGGGCTGCTCGCCCGGACCCGCACCGCGCTGCTCGACGCGTCCGCGCAGCAGGAACTGCCCTTCGACAAGCTGGTCGAGGCCCTGGTGTCCCGGCGCGGCCGGGACTTCCTGCCGGTGTTCCGCGTGATGTTCAGCTTCCTCAAGGAGCAGTCGGACCCGGTCTTCGCCGGGCTGGAGCACTGCTCCCTCGACCTCACGGGCCCACAGGACACCGCCAAGTACGACCTCAGCCTGTACGCGCAGGAGAGCGGTGCGGGTGTCGCGCTGACCCTCGAATACGACACCGACCTGTTCGGGCCCGAGACCCCGGCCGCGCTGCTGGCCGCCTACGAGCAGACGCTGCACGACGCAATCACCTTCCCGGACGGGCCCGTGCTGGATCTTCCAGCGGTCCGCTTCCAACAGTCCGGCACCGAGAGGAACACGCACCGTGACCGCTGACCCACTGGCCGCCCCGGGAACGGGCACCATCGACGCCTGGTTCGCGCGGCAGGCCTCGGTGCGGGGCGACGCGATCGCCGTGACCGGCATCGACGGCCGGCTGACCTACCGCGAGCTCGACCGCTCCGCCAACCGCCTCGCCCACCACCTGCGCTCCCTCGGCGTCGGCCCCGAGGTGCCGGTCGCCGTCTGCGTGGAGCGCACCGCCGCCCTGGTGACGGCGCTGCTCGCGGTGCTCAAGGCGGGCGGCGCGTACGTCCCGCTCGACCCGGCGAGTCCGGACGAGCGGATCGCCTTCACCCTCGCCGACGCCGGCGCCACCGTCCTGGTCACCGACCGGGACGGGAGGGGCCTGCCCGCCGCGCACACCGTCCTGACCGGCCCCGGCGGCACCGACCTGAGCGCCTGCCCGGACACCGCTCCCGAGGACCCGGGCACCGGCCCGGCGAGCCTCGCGTACGTCATCTACACCAGCGGCTCGACCGGCACCCCCAAGGGCGTCATGATCGAGCACCGCAACGTGACGAGCCTGCTCACCGGCACCCGCGGCCACTTCGGCTTCGGTCCCGAGGACGTCTGGTCCATGTTCGCCTCCGCCGCCTTCGACGTGTCGGTGTGGGAGATGTGGGGCGCGCTGCTGCACGGCGGGCGGCTCGTCGTCGTACCGGAGGAGACCCGGCGCTCCCCGCAGGAGTTCCACGCGCTGCTGCACCGCGAGCGGGTGACCGTCCTCAACCAGACCCCGGCCGCCTTCCGTCAGCTGGTGCGCCACGAGGAGGAGCAGCCGCCCGGCGTCGGACCGGCCGACCTCGACGCGCTGCGCCTGGTCGTGTTCGCGGGGGAGGCGCTGCCGCCCGAGATGCTGCGGCCGTGGATCGCCCGGCACGGTGAGGTGCGGCCCGAGCTCGTCAACATGTACGGGATCACCGAGACCACGGTGCACTCCACCTACCGGCGGATGACCTCGGCCGACCTCGACGCCGGGGCCGGTTCCATGATCGGCGGCGCCTTCGAGGGCTGGACGATGCAGGTCGCCCCCGTCGAGGGCGCGCAGGACGCCGAGCGCACCCGGGCCGCCGACGGCGAGGCCGGTGAGCTGTTCGTCGGCGGCGCCGGCGTGGCCCGCGGTTACCTGGGACGGCCCTCCCTGACCGCCGAGCGCTTCCTGCCCGACCCGGACGCGAGCGAGCCCGGTGCCCGCCGCTACCGCTCCGGCGACAGCGCCCGACGGGGTGCGGACGGCGACCACGAGTACCTCGGCCGGCTCGACCACCAGGTCAAGGTCCGGGGTTACCGCATCGAGCTGGGCGAGATCGAGAACGCCCTGACCCGCCACCCGGACGTCCGGGACTGCGTGGTGATCGTCGACGAGGACTCGGTCGGCGAGCCCCGCCTGGTCGCGTACTGGGTGTCCGGCGGGGCGGAACTCGCCGACAGCACCACCGAGCTGCGCGAGCACCTGGGGCGCACCCTGCCCGCGTACATGCTGCCGAACGTCTTCGTCGCGCTGGACCGCCTGCCGCTGACCCTCAACGGCAAGGTCGACCGGCGGGCCCTGCCCGCGCCCGAGGCCGTACGCCCCGACCTGGGCGGCGACTTCGAGGCCGCCGGCACCCCGGTCGAGAAGGCTCTCGCGGAGATCTGGGCCGACGTGCTCTCGGTCGACCGCGTCGGCCTCGACGACGACTTCTTCGACCTCGGCGGGCACTCGATGCTCGCGACCCAGGTCGTGGCGCGTTCGAAGGAGCAGTTCGGCGTCGCCATGACGCTGCGGATCTTCTTCGACCTGCCCACGGTCCGAGAACTCGCGGCGGCCGTGGAAGAGCTGCTCGCCGCACAGTCCACCACCAACCCGCACGGGGAGAACGCATGACGTACGAAGCGGATCTGCCGCTGCCCGAGCAGTCCGTGGCCATCATCGGGATGAGCGGGCGCTTCCCCGGTGCCGGCGATGTCGATGCCCTGTGGCGCATGGTGGCGGCGGGCGAAGAGGGACGCACCGACTACTCCGACGAGCAGCTCGCCGAGGCGGGCGTGCCCGAGCGGCTGCTGACCGACCCGGCCTACGTGAAGTCGGGCTTCCCCGTCGACGGGTTCGACCGGTTCGACGCCGAGTTCTTCGGTGTGACCCGCTCCGAGGCCGAACTGATGGACCCGCAGCACCGGTTGCTGCTGGAGACCGCCTGGCAGGCCCTGGAGCGGGCCGGCTACCCGGCGGGCTCCTTCGAGGGCCGCACCGGCGTCTTCGCCGGCACCTCGGGCAGCGGCTACCTGCGCGAGCGGATCGCCGACGCCGGCACCGACGGCCGGATCTCCGACGAGATCCAGGTCGCGATCGGCAACGACCCCGGCATGCTCGCGCTGCGCGTCTCCTACAAGCTCGGCCTGACCGGCCCCAGCTTCACGGTGCAGAGCGCCTGTTCCTCCTCCCTGGTGGGCGTGCACCTCGCCGTGCAGTCGCTGCTCGGCCGCGAGTCCGACATGGCCCTCGCCGGCGGCGTCGCGGTCCGTGAGTTCGAGCCGCGCGGCTACCGCTACGAGGAGGGCGCGATCCTCTCGACGGACGGCCACTGCCGCCCGTTCGACGCGGACGCCTCCGGTACGGTCTCCGGCGACGGGGTCGCCCTGGTCGTCCTCAAGCGCCTGGAGGACGCGGTCGCCGACGGCGACCACATCCACGCCGTCATCCGCGGCTCGGCCGTCAACAACGACGGCGCCGCCAAGATCGGCTTCACCGCGCCGTCCCCGCACGGCCAGGCCGAGGTCATCGCCGAGGCGCTGGCCGTCGCGGGTGTCGAACCCGGCACCGTCCAGTACGTCGAGGCGCACGGCACCGCCACCCCGCTCGGCGACCCCATCGAGGTGCAGGCGCTCACCGAGGCGTTCGGTCCCGACGCGGCCGCCGGCTCCGTCCACCTGGGCTCGGTGAAGTCCAACATCGGCCACCTCGACGCCGCCGCCGGCGTGGCCGGCCTGATCAAGGCCGCGCTCGCCCTGGAGCACCGCTTCATCCCGCCGACCGCCCACTTCCGCGCCCCCAACCCGCGCCTCGCCCTCGACAAGGGCCCCTTCGTCGTCACCGGCGAAGGCACCCCCTGGCCGCGGACCGCGACCCCGCCGCGCGCCGGGGTGAGCGCCTTCGGCATCGGCGGCACCAACGCCCACGTGGTCCTGGAGGCGGCCCCCGCCGTCGCCGCGGAACCCGACACGGCCGGCGACTGGCAGATCCTGCCCCTGTCGGCCCGTACTCCCGAGGCCCTCGACGCCGCCGCCGAGCGCCTCGCGGACGCGCTCACCGGGAGCGGCCCGGCCCTCGCCGACGCCGCCCACACCCTGCAGTCGGGCCGCGTCGAACTCCCGTACCGCCGTGCCGTGGTGGCCGACGGCCGGGAGGCAGCCGCCGCCGCGCTGCGCCAGGACCGGCCCGCCGTGGCCGCCGGGCAGGGCGAGGGGACGCCCGAGGTGGTGTTCCTCTTCCCCGGCCAGGGTGCCCAGTACCCGGGCATGGGCGCCGACCTGTACCGCACCGAGCCCGTCTTCCGCGCGGCCATCGACCGCTGCGCCGAGCTCCTGCTGCCCCACCTCGGCTGGGACGTCCGGGAGGTGGCCTTCGCCGCCGACGGCGAGGAGACCCGCGAGCGGCTGCGGCAGACCCTCTACACCCAGCCCACCGTCTTCTGCGTGGACTACGCCACCGCGCAGCTCCTGCTCTCCTGGGGCGTCGAGCCGTCCGCGATGACCGGCCACAGCCTGGGCGAGTACGTATCGGCCTGCCTGGCCGGGGTGTTCAGCCTGGAGGACATCCTGCGCGTGGTCGCCCGCCGCGCCCAGCTGATGCAGGACCTCGCGCCCGGCCGGATGCTGTCGGTACTCCTCGACGAGGAGGCGCTCACCCGGGCGCTGGAGGGCCGCGCGACGATCGCCGCGGTCAACGCGCCCGGCTCCTGCGTGGTCGCCGGCACGCCCGAAGAGGTCGCCGAGGCCCGCCGGGTCCTCGAGGCCCGGGGTGCCTCCGTACGCGAGCTGGAGACCTCGCACGCCTTCCACACCGCGCTGGTCGAGTCCGCCCTGCCCGGACTGGAGGAGGTGCTGCGCTCGGTCACGCTGAACGCGCCGAAGATCCCCTTCCTGTCCAACGTCACCGGAACCTGGATCACCGACGAGCAGGCCACCGACCCGGCGTACTGGGTCGCCCACACCCGCCGGCCCGTGCGGTTCTCCGACGGCGTCGCCGCCCTCGCCCAGCGCGGCCCAGCCGTGTTCGTCGAGGCCGGTCCCGGCAGCCAGCTCGGCGGGCTCGTCAAGACCCACCCGGAGCCGGGCCCCGTCGTCACCCTGCTGCGCAAGCCGCGCGCCGGCGCCGAGGCGTCCGCCGAGCACCGCGCGGTCCGCGAGGGCCTGGCCGAGCTGTGGCGCCACGGCGTCGGCGTCGACTGGAGCGCCCTGCACGAGGGCGACGGGCGCCGCCGGGTACCGCTGCCCGCCTACCCCTTCCAGGGCCGCAGCCACCTGCTTTCCAAGCCGACCCGGACCACGAACGTCCGCACCGACAGCGCGCGCTGGACGTACGCGCCGGTCTGGCACCGCGCGCCGCTGGCCGCCGCCCCGGAACAGGCCGGACCGGCCACCTGGCTGGTGCTGGCCGACGCCCGCGGACTGACCGACGATCTGGCCGCCGCGCTGCGCGAGCGCGGCGAGAGCGTCACCACCGTGCGCAAGGCGGCCGCGTACGCCCGCACCTGCGCGCACGGCTTCGACGCCGACCCGGCGGACGCCGAGCACCTGGGCCGCGTCCTGCGGGAGCTGCGCCAGGACGGCACGGTCCCGGACCGGATCGTGCACGGCTGGGCCGTCACCGGACCGGACGGCTCGGCCCCGTCCACGGCCGGGGACCGCTACGCCGACGGCGTGGCCACCGGCTTCCACAGCCTGGTCGCGCTGGCCCAGGCCCTCGGCGAGAGCGGCACCGACACCCCGGTGCGCGTCGACGTACTCACCGACCGGCTGCAGGACGCGCACGGCTCGGACGTCACCCGCCCGGAGCGGGCCGCCCTGTACGGGGCGGTCACCGTCCTGCCGCAGGAGTACACCTGGCTGACGTGCCGGAGCGTCGACGTGCTGCCCCCGGCGGACCCCGCCGCCCGGACGCGTCTGACCCGGCAGCTGACCGCCGAACTGGCCGGTCCCGGCGGCGAGACCCTCGTCGCCTACCGGGGCACCCAGCGGCTGACCCGCGCCTTCGCGCCGGTCGAGCCGGCCGCCGTACCCGTCGAGCGGGCCTGGCGGGCCGACGCCGGCTACCTGGTCACCGGCGTGTCCGGCGAGGCCGGGCTGAGCTTCGCCGAGGAGCTCGCCGCGGCGGGCGCCCGCCTGGTGCTCGTCGGGGACCCGCACTTCCCGGCCGAGAGCGAGTGGGCCGCGCTGCCCGCGGGGGCCGAGCGCACCCGCGCCGAGCGGATCGCCGCGCTGCGCGCCGCCCGTCCCGACGCCGTCACCTACCGGACGGCCGACCTGGCCGACCCGGAGCAGGCCCGGGCGCTCGTCGAGGAGGCCCGCTCCGTGCTGGGCGCCGTCGACGGCGTCCTGCACTGCGCGGACGCCCGGGGCACCGGACTCGTCGCGCTCAAGTCGCGGGACGACTTCGAGGCCGTACTGGGGGCGCGGGTGCGCTCCACGCTGCTGCTCGAAGAACTGCTCGCCGACGACGAGCTGGACTTCTTCCTGTCGGGTTCGGCCACGACCGGCATCGTCGGCGGCTTCGGCCAGGCCGACAACTGCGCGGCCGCCGCCTTCCTGGACGCCTTCGCCGCCGCGGGCTCCGCCCAGGGACGCAACACCGTCACCCTCGACTGGTCGCAGTGGGAGTGGGACGACTGGTTCGAGCTGCAGATGGCCGGACTGCCCGAGGTGCGCGAGCTGTACGAGCGGCTGCGCGTCAGCCAGGGCATCCCCGTCGCCGAGGGCCTCGCCCTGGCCCGCGCCGCGCTCTTCGCGGGCCTGCCCCAGCTGGTCGTGTCCCGGGCCGACTTCCAGGACGTCCTGGCCGACCAGCAGGGCATGACCGCGGCCTCCTTCACGAACGCGCTCGGCGGCGGCAGGGGCGAGGTCGGCGACTGGGACCCCGCCACGGTGTGGCCGGACGACGAACTCGCCCAGTCGGTGGCCCGGGTGTGGCAGGAGACGCTCGGTGCCTCCCCCATCGGCCCGGACGACGACTTCTACGACCTGGGCGGGAACTCGCTGTTCGCCATCCAGATCGTGGGCCGGCTGCGCCAGGCGCACGGTGACTTCCCGATGAGCGCCGTCTTCGAGGCGCCGACCGTACCCGGGCTCGCGGCGGCGATCCGCGCCCACCAGGCCGAGTCCATCGGTCTGGACGAGTTCGAGGCGATGCTGCGCGAGGTCGAAGCCCTCTCCGCCGCCGAGGCCGAGCACAAGCTGAAGGGTGACAGCTGACCATGGCTGACCAGAAGACGACCGACGACGCCGAGGCGGCGCAGGCCCGCATGCTTCAGGAGCGGCTCGCCTCGCTGAGCCCGGACCAGCGCGAGGTCCTGCTGCGCGCGATGCGCGAGCGCGGCCTCAAGGCGCCCGCCACCGTGGACGCGGGGGAGAAGACCGGCGCCCGGCAGGCCGCCGCGCCGCGCCGCGCCCGGCGCCCCGGCAGCACCATGGAGTTCAGCCTGTTCTTCTTCTCCGGTGACGGCACCGCCGCCGGTCCGGGCAAGTACGACCTGCTCATGGAGAGCGCCCGGATCGCCGACGCCAACGGCTTCGCCGGGATCTGGGTGCCCGAGCGGCACTTCGTGGACTTCGGCGGGCTCTACCCCAACCCGTCGGTCCTGGCCGCGGCCATCGCCGTACAGACGCAGTCGATCCAGATCCGGGCGGGCAGTTGCGTGCTGCCGCTGCACCACCCGGTGCGCGTCGCCGAGGAGTGGGCGGTCGTCGACAACCTGTCCGGCGGGCGGGCCGCGATCTCCGCCGCCTCCGGCTGGCACCCCGACGACTTCCTCCTGGCCCCCGGCGACGGGCAGCAGCGCTACCCGCGCCGCAAGGAGGAGATGTTCGAGGCGATCGAGACGATCCAGCGGCTGTGGGCCGGGGAGAGCGTCGAACTGCCCCGGGCCGACGGCTCGCTGCAGTCGGTACGCACCCTGCCGCGCCCGATCCAGGCCGAGCTCCCGGTGTGGGTGTCGGCGCAGGGCAGCCCCGAGACGTTCGTCAAGGCCGGTGAGGCCGGCGCGTACCTGCTGACCGGTCTCGTCGCCCAGCGGCCCGCCGACCTCAAGGACAAGATCGCCGCCTACCGCGAGGCGCTCGTCGGGGCCGGGCACGACCCGTCCCGCGCCAAGGTCACCGCGATGGTGCACACGTTCCTGGACTCCGACGACGAGAGCGCCCGGGAGATCGTGCGGGAGCCGCTGACCGGCTACCTCAAGACCTTCCTCGCGCAGCAGGACAGCTTCGGCAGCGAGTACTCCAAGCTCTCCGAGGCCGAGCGCGACGTGATGCTGAACGCCACCTTCGAGCGGTACTTCGACACGCTCGCGCTGCTCGGCACGCCCGACAAGTGCGAGTCCCTGATCGAGGACCTGGTCGACATCGGTGTGGACGAGGTGGCCTGCCTGGTCGACTTCGGCCTCGCACCGGGCCAGGTCGTCAAGGGCCTGGAACACCTCACCGAACTCAAGAACCGGTACCGGGCCGCCGAGGCCTCCGCCGAAGGAGACCAGTCGTGACCGAACTCGCCAACCGGCTGGCCGGCCTCACCCCCGCCCAGCGGGCCCTCCTCGACAAGAAGATGCGCGAGCGCGCCGGGACGCCCGCGACGGCCGGCCCCATCCCCCGCCGCACGGGCGGCGACCGGATTCCGCTCACCGTGGACCAGGAGCGCATCTGGCTCATCCACCAGTTCGACGCCGAAGACCCCCTCTACAACGTGTACTTCGCCTCGAAGCTGCGCGGCGAGCTGGACCGGGACGCGCTCCAGCGCGCCACCGACGCCTTCGTGCAGCGCCACGAGGCCCTGCGCACCACCTTCGAGCAGGACGGCCACGCCCCCGTCCAGGTCGTGCACCCGGCCATGGAGGTGCCGGTCCGCCACGTCGACCTGCGCTCCGTACCGCAGGAGCGGCGCGAGGCGGAGCTGATGCGCCTGGCCACCGAGGAGATGCGCGCCCCCTTCGACCTGGTCGAGGGACCGCTGCTGCGCATCGCGATGCTGCGGGTCGCCGACGACCGGCACGTGCTCGTCGGCACGGTCGACCACCTGGTCTGGGACCGCGGCTCGATGGGCATCTTCAACGCCGAGTTCGCCGAGTTCTACACGGCGTTCGCGACGGGCCGCGAGCCGCAGCTGCCGCCCGTCGAGGTGCACTACGCGGACTACTCCGAGTGGCAGCCGCAGTGGCTGCGCGAGGAGGTCCGGCACAAGCACCTGCCGTACTGGAAGAAGCAGCTCGAAGGCGCCGAACTGGTCCTGGAGCTGCCCACCGACCGGCCGCGCCCGCCGGTCATGACCTCCAACGGCGCCCGCTACCAGTTCCCGCTCACCCCGGAGCTGACCCAGGCGATCCGCGACCTCGCCAAGCGCGAGGACGTCACGATCAACATCGTGCTGCTCGCCGCCTGGAAGACGCTGCTGCACCGGCTCACCGGCCAGCAGGACGTGGTCGTCGGCACCACCTCGTCCACCCGCGGCAGGCCCGAGACCGAGCCGATGATCGGCTACTTCCTCACGATGCTGCCGCTGCGCACCACGGTCTCGCCCGCGATGACGGTGCGCGAGCTGCTCCAGGCGACCCGCTCCACCATGCTGGGCGCCTTCGACCACTTCGACATCCCGTTCGGCACCCTGCTGGACGAGCT
Organism: Streptomyces sp. BF23-19; assembly: GCF_041106355.1. NCBI lineage: Bacteria > Bacillati > Actinomycetota > Actinomycetes > Kitasatosporales > Streptomycetaceae > Streptomyces > Streptomyces sp. BF23-19. The sequence continues at coordinate 41,735 of NZ_JBGBPT010000073.1, forward strand.
CGACATCCCCCGCGACCCCAGTCGGACGCCGATCTACCAGGCCTCCTTCATCCTGGTGGACTTCGTCCACGAGGACCCGCCGCCGATGGCCGGGCTGCGCGTCGAGGAGCTGATGCTCGACAACGCCACCGCCAAGGACGACGTGTTCCTCGGGTTCCTCGACGACCCGCAGCTCGCCGCCGACCACCTGCACGGCCTGTTCGAGTACAACACCGACCTGTTCGACGAGAGCACGATGGCGCGGATGGCCCGCCAGGTCGTGCGGCTCCTGGAGCAGATGACCGAGGACGCCGGAAGCACCGTCGAGGACCTGTCCCTGGTCGACGCCGACGAGGCGCACACCCTGCTCGTCGAGTGGAACAGCACCGAGGCCGAGCGCGAGCCCGGCCTCGGCCTGGACGAACTCGTACGCCGCCAGGCCGCCGCCACCCCCGACGCGGTCGCCGTCTCCTGCGGCGACGAGCGCCTGACGTACGGCGAACTCCTGGACCGTTCCGGCCGGCTGGCATCCCACCTGCAGGCGCGGGGCGTCGCCCCCGAGACCGTCGTCGGCGTCTGCCTGGACCGCTCGGTGGACCTCGTCGTCGCCCTGCTCGGCGTGATCATGTCGGGCGGCGCCTACCTGCCGCTCGACGCCGCCTACCCGGCGCAGCGCCTGGCCGACATGACCGGCGACGCCGGCACCGGCTTCCTGCTCACCCGCGAGGGTCTGCTCGGCGCGCTCGCCGACTGCCCCGGCGAGCGGATCCGCCTGGACACCGACGCGCAGGCGATCGCCGCCGCGCCCGCCGTCCCGGCGAAGCCCGCCTCCGGTGAGGACCGCCTCGCGTACGTCATCTTCACCTCGGGTTCCACCGGCCGCCCCAAGGGCGTCGAGGTGACCCACCGCAACCTGGTCAACCTGCTGCTGGCGATGGCCCGGGAGACCGCGCTCGCCCCCGGCGACACGCTCGCCGCCGTCACCCCCGTCACCTTCGACATCGCGGGCCTGGAGCTGTACGCCCCGCTGATCAGTGGCGCCCGGGTGCACGTCGTCACCAAGGAGCAGGCCGTCGACGGCCTGCGGCTCGCCGAGCTGCTCGCCGAGACCGGTGCCACCGTCATGCAGGCCACCCCGGCCACCTGGCACCTGCTGGTGGAGGCGGGCTGGCGCAACGACGGCTCGCTGCGCGTCCTGGTCGGCGGCGAGGCCCTGCCGCCCGCCCTGGCCGAGCAGTTGGTCCGCGAGCCCGGCCGCACCTGGAACGTGTACGGCCCCACCGAGACCACCATCTGGTCCACGTGCCGGCGCCTGGACAGCGGCAGCGAGCAGATCTCCATCGGCCGGCCGCTCGACAACACCCAGGTGTACGTCCTGGACGACCGGTTCGCGCCGGTCCCCGTCGGCATGCCCGGTGACCTGTACCTGGGCGGCACCGGTGTCGCCCGCGGCTACCGCGGCCGGCCCGGCCTGACCGCGGAGCGGTTCGTGCCCGACCCGTTCGGCGCCCGCCCCGGCGCCCGCCTCTACTTCACCGGTGACAAGGCGCGGCTGCGCGAGGACGGCACGCTCGTCTTCCTCGGTCGCGACGACGGCCAGGTCAAGCTGCGCGGCTTCCGCATCGAGCTGGGCGAGATCGAGGCCCGGCTGGAGGAGCACCCGGCGGTGCGCCGCGCGGTCGCCCTGGTCCGCGAGGACCGCCCCGGCGACAAGCGGCTCACCGGCTACGTCGAGTCCGCCGACGAGGCGCTCGGCGCCGAGGAGCTGCGCGAGCACCTGCGCGGCTTCCTGCCCGACTACATGGTCCCCGCCGCGATCGTCCGCCTGGAGACCTTCCCCCTGAACACCAGCGGGAAGATCGACCGCCGGGCGCTGCCCGCCCCCGCCGTCGAGCGCGACGCGGCGAGCTACGTGCCGCCGCGCGACGCGGTCGAGCTGGAGGTCGCGCACATCTGGGAGGAGGTCCTCGGGGTCTCCCCGATCGGCCTGCACGACCGGTTCTTCGACCTGGGCGGCCATTCGCTGCTCGTGCTGCGCCTGATGGCGGAGATCGAGAAGCGGTTCGGCCGGCAGCTCCCGATGGCGGCGATCTTCCGGGGAGCCACCGTCGAGCGGTTCGCCCGGATGCTGCGCGAGGGCTACCAGGACGAGACCGGGGTGCACCTGGTCGAGCTCGGCTCCGGCGACGGCACCGGCTCCCCGGTGTTCTTCGCCCACCCGGCCGGCAGCGAGGTCGTCTGTTACATGCCGTTCGCGGCGCTCGTCGAGCCCGCCGGGCGCCCGCTGTACGCCCTGGCCTCGCCGCCGCCCGTCGACGGCGAGCTGCCGTTCACCGGCTTCGGTGACCGCGCCGCCCAGTACGCCGCGCTGATCCGTGAGACCCAGCCCGAGGGCCCGTACACGGTGGCCGGTTGGTGCTACGGCGGGGCCAACGCCTTCGCCGTCGCGGGGGAGCTGGAGAAGAGCGGCGCCGAGGTGTCGGTGGTCATGATGGACGCGCACGCGCCCGCCATCGTGCCGGCCGGTTCCGAGCCGGACCCGGCCGAGATCGTCGAGGCGATCGCCGCCAACCTGCAGTGGGACTACGGGCAGCGCCTCAAGCCGCTCGCCGAACTCCAGGCCATGGACGAGGACGCGCACCTCGACTACCTGCTCGGCATCGCCCGCGACTGCGACTACCTGCCGCCGGACGCCGGCCGTGAGCAGATCCGCGACATCTACGAGCTGTGGGTCGCCAACCTGCGCCTGGTGTGGAACTTCCGGCCCGACCCCGTCAAGGGCAAGGTCACGCTGATCCGCGCCGACGAGGAGGAGTGGGACCTCGCCACCTCCTGGAACGAGCTCACCGGGCAGCACTTCGACGTCCGCACGGTCGGCGGCAACCACTACACGATGATGCGCCACCCCCACATCGAGGGCGTCGCCGACGTCCTCAACCAGGTACTGAACGGCGCTGCCGGGAACGGTGAGGGCGACCATGCTTGAGCTGCTGAAGGACCGGACCTACATCCGGTACTGGCTGGCCGTCGTCGCCTCCTTCCTCGGTGACGCCATCACCAAGATCACCCTGATCTACGTGGTGGCCACCGAGACCGACGACCCCGTCCTGTACGTCTCCCTGGTCGTCATCGCGCAGCTGCTGCCCTTCGGCGTGCTCGGCGCGTTCGTGGGTCCGTTGGCCGACCGGCTGCCGGCCCGGCTGCTCATGGTCGGCTCGGACCTGGTCCGCGTCGTCCTGGTGCTCGCGATGATCGTCGTACGGGACTCCCCGCTGCTGCTGCTCGTCCTCATCCTGCTCAGCGGCATCGCCAAGGCCCTCTTCGAGACGGCCCGCATCACCGCGATCCCGCTGATCGTGCGCGGGCACAGCATCCCCACGGCGGTCGCCCTCTTCCAGTCCACCAACCACACCCTCAACCTGGTGGGCCCGGCGCTCGGCGGGCTGCTCATCGCCTTCGGCAGCGTCACCACGGTCTTCGTGCTCGACGCCGTGACGTTCGTGCTCTCGGCGGTGCTGCTGGCCGGCATGGCGGTCCTGCGGGAGGTGCCCGTGCGGGGCGCCGACAGCGGCCGTGAGGGGTACTGGCAGTCGCTGCGCACCGGCATCTCCGGCGTGCTCGCCGTGCCCTCGCTGCGCTTCCTGGCGATCGTCATGGTCCCGGTGATGCTGGTCCTCGGCCTGTTCACCACCAACCTCAACTCCCAGCTCCTGAGCGTCTTCGAGCTGCCGGCCTTCGAGTACGGGCTGGCGCAGGCCGGCTTCGGCGCGGGCTGTGTGATCGGCGCGCTCACCGGTCCGCCGCTGGTGCGCCGGTACTCCGACCGGGGGCTGCTCATCGGGTCGATCGTGCTCTTCGGCGCCTCCCTGCTGCTGCTCGCCCCCACGGGCACCGTGTGGGACGCCACCGACCAGGGCGTCCTCGGTCTGATCGTCGTCCTGCTCTGGTGCGTCCTGGCCGGGCTCGGTTCGGGGCTCTTCCAGGTGCCGGTCGCCAACACGCTGCTCAGCGACCTGCCCGAGGAGCTGCGCGGCCGGGGCGTCGGCCTGCTCAACGCCCTGATGGTCAACTTCACCGTCCTCGGCGTGGTCGTCGGAGGCCTGCTCGCCGGTCTCGTCGGCATCGCCGCGTCCATCGTCGTGGCCGGCGCCGTCCTGATCGTCGCCGCCCTCGTCCTCCTCGTCCCCCGGCTGCGCGGCGGCCGCGGCGGGCGGGCGGGCGCCCCGGAACCGGAGGCCGTCGCATGAGCACGCTTCCCCTGCCCGCCCTTCCCCTGACCCCCGCCCAGCGGCGGCTGTGGGCGCTGGGCCAACTCCGACCCGCCGACCCGTTCTTCAGCATCCCCTTCGCGATCACCATCGAGGGATCGCTCGACGCCGACGCCCTGCGGCGCGCCCTGGACGCCCTCGTCCGGCGGCACGACGCGCTGCGGGTGCGCATCGTGCGGGACCCCGGTGGCGAGCCCGTACAGCAGATCGGGGCGCCCGCACCGGTCGCCCTCGCCCCGGTCGACGTGACACGGGAGGAGGCGGCCGCCCGCGCGGACGCCTTCGCCCGTACCCCCTTCGACCTCGACGGCGGGCCGCTGCTGCGGGCCGAGCTGCTGTGCCTGTCCCCGACGAGCCACCAGCTCCTCGTCGGCGTTCACCACATCGTGTTCGACGGGGCCTCGCTGGACCTGTTCACCACCGAACTCGTCGCCCTCTACGAGGCGTTCGCGGCCGGCCGGGTCGACCCGCTGCCCCGGCCCGCCGTCGGGTACGGGGAGTTCCTCGCCGCGCGCACCGCACAGGACGAGGAGGCCAGGCCCGAACGGCTGGCCTACTGGACGCAGCGCCTGGCCGGCGCCCCCGCACTCCTCGAACTGCCGCTCGCCGGGCCCCGCCGGGCGCGGGCCGGGCACGCCGGGGCCCGGGTGACCACCGTCGTACCCGAGCCGGTCGTGGAGCCCCTGCGCCGGCTGGCCCGCGGCAGGCGCGCCAGCCTGTTCATGGTGCTCAAGGCCGCCGTGGACGTGGTGCTGAGCCAGTACGGCGGCACCGACGTGCTGACCGGCATGGCCGTCTCCGGCCGCGACACCACCGAGAGCGCCGGCGTCATCGGCTACCTCACCCGGCCCGTCGTCCTGCGCGGCGAGCTGGCCGACGACCCGGAGTTCACCGATCTGATCGGCCGGGTCCGCGGGGACCTGCTGGACGCCCTCGACCACCCCGACCTGCTCGTCGACGAGGTCATGGACCGGCTCGGGCTCGCCCGCGACCCGAGCTACCACCCGCTCTACCAGGTCATGTACACGCACGCGCCGGCCGCGCCCGTCCACGAGGCCGCCGGCTCCCGGTTCGGCGCGGCCGAGCTGCGCCTGCCCACCATGAAGACCGACCTGGCGATCGACACCGTGGAGACCGGGGACGGCCTGCTGGCCCTCGCGGACTTCCGCACCGACCTCTTCGACGAGGCCACCGTCCGGCTGCTGCTCGACCGGCTGCGCCTGGTCCTGGAGCGGATCGGCGCGGACCCGACGGCCCGGGTCTCCGCGCTGCTGCGGACCGAGGCCCCGGCGCCCGTGGCCGCGTACGAGGACGACAGCACACTCCACGAGCTGGTCGCCGAGCAGATCGCCCGCACCCCCGACGCGGTCGCCGTGGCCGCCGGGGCGCGCACCTGGACGTACCGCGAACTCGACCGCGCCGCGGACCGGGTGGCGGCGCGCCTGCAGGCGCTCGGCGTCGGCCCCGAGACCCCCGTCGGGGTGTGCGCCCCGAAGTCCTTCGCGCTGGCCGCCGCCCAGCTCGGCGTGGTCCGGGCGGGCGGGACCTGCGTACCGCTCGACCCGGAGCTGCCCGCGTTCCTGCTGCGGCTCGCCGTGGACGACGCGGGGCTGCGGACGGTCCTCGCCGACGCGTACTCCGGCGCGCTGTTCGACCACACCAGGGTCGACGTCCTCGACCCGGAGGACGCCGCCGCCGACGAGGACGGGGCGGCGCCGCAGACCGTACGGGTCACCGCGCGGGGCGCCGCCTGGGTGCTGCGCACGGCCGGTGTCACCGGCGAGCCGCGCGCGGTCGTCGCCGAGCACCGCAACCTGGTGTCCCGACTGCGCTGGGCCCACCGCGAGCTGCCCGCCACCGTCTTCGAGGCCGTCGCCCAGCTGGCGGCCCCGGACTCGCCCGCCGCGTTCCTGGAGCTGTTCGGCCCGCTCACCCGGGGCGGCCGCGCGGTCGTCCCCACCGGCGGCGACGAGGCCACCGTCCTCGCGGCCCCCGCCGAGCTGGCCGGGCTGCTCACCGGCGGCGCGCGGGTCCCCGTACTCACCACGGGCGAGCCGCTGTTCCCCGGCACCCTCGCGGCCGCGGTGGCCACCGGGGCCACGGACGTGCACCAGCTGTACGGCTGCGCCGAGACGGCCGGACCCGCGCTCGCGGGCCCGGCGCGGGCCCCGGAGGGCGAGGACCACGGACCCCTGCCGCTGGGACTGCCGGCCGGCGCCACGGCGTACGTCCTGGACCCGCGCGGCGCGATCGCGGCCACCGGCGCGATCGGTGAGCTGCACATCGGCGGCCCGGCCGTCACCCGCGGCTACCTGGACCGGGGGAGCCGCACCGCCGAACGCTTCCTGCCCGACCCGTTCGGCGGCGAGCCCGGCGCACGCCTGTTCGCCACCGGCGACCTGGCCCGCCGGCTCCCCGACGGGCGGATCGTCTTCGCCGGCCGGGCCGCCGACCACGCCCTGGTGCGGGGCGTCCGCGTGGCCGCCCGCGGGTCCGGCGCCGGCTCCCTCGTCAACCACCTGCTCGGGATCGC
>NZ_JBGBPT010000074.1:0-22020 GCF_041106355.1 Streptomyces sp. BF23-19
GGCGGGAAGGCCCTCCAACGTCGCCACCAGTGCCGGCCCGTGGGACTCCCCGGCGGTCAGCCAACGCAACCTGCTCAACGATGCTCCTCATGCTCGCGCCTGGTACAGCGACGGCGCGATCGGGTGCGCGGCCCGGACCCGCCTCACCCGATCCTCCCATGTCCGGCGGGGTTTATCGGGCCCCGGTCCAGCTATCGGACGCCTGAGGCGTCAACGGGCCCGCCGGCCGCGCTCGCGCTGCCAGGTGATCCCGTACCAGAGGACGACGGAACCGAAGAGTCCGAGAATGAGCGCCTTGGCCCACAGGGGCAGGGTGCCGAACGCCACCCTGACCATGCTGAAGACGACGAGGGGGAGGTCCCACCTCGACGCGAGTACCTGATCCGTGCTGTCCCCGTCCATGCCGCCCCCTGTGAATACGCAGGTGGAAAGCCTAACGGGCGGTGAGCGCCCGCTCTCCGGCGGCCCGCATGGCGGCGAGCGGACCCGGGGTCCGGCCCGTCATCAGCTCGACCTGGAGCACGGCCTGGTGGACGAGGAGGTCGAGTCCGCCGACGACCTGGCCACCCTGCCGCGACCAGGCGGCGGCCAGCGCGGTCGGCCAGGGGTCGTAGAGGACGTCGAAGAGGGTGCCCGGCCCTGCGGGTACGGACGCCGCCAGGGCGTCGGTCGTACCGGCCGGGGTGGTGGCGATCACCAGCGGCGCGGACAGTGCCGCTGCCGCCTCGGACCAGTCGGCCGTGCGGACGGGCACGCCGAGCCGCTCGCCCCACTGCCGCATCTCGTCCGCGCGGGCCGCCGAGCGGACGTACGCCGTGACCTCGCCGGAGCAGATCCGCGCGAGCGCGGCGAGCGCCGAGGAGGCGGTGGCCCCGGCGCCGAGAATGGCGGCGGAGGGCACCTTCTCGACGCCGCGCTCGTGGAGCGCGGCGACGATGCCGGGGATGTCGGTGTTGTCTCCGAGGCGTCGTCCGTCCTCGGTGAACACGACCGTGTTGACCGTCTCGACGGAGGCGGCCGTGTCACTGATGCCGTCCAGCAGCGGGATGATCGCCCGCTTGAGCGGCATGGTCAGGGACAGCCCGGCCCACTCGGGGCCGAGCCCTGCCACGAACTCCGGGAGCGCGGCCTCGTCGATCTCGAAGCGGTCGTACGACCAGTCGTCGAGGCCGAGCTCCTGATAAGCGGCGCGGTGCAGCACCGGTGAGAGCGAGTGCTCGATGGGCGAACCCAACACCGCGGCCCTTATGCGTGACATGTCCTGCTATCCGCCATTCTTCTGCTTCTGTCGTTGCTGGAACTCGTCGGCCAGCTTCGTGTGCTCTTCGTAGGTCTTGGTGAAGGTCGTCGTGTTGCCGTCGACCGACACGAAGAACATCCAGCCACCATGGTCCGGGTTGAGCGTAGCGGTCAGCGCGTCCAGGCCCGGGTTGTTGATCGGACCGGTGGGCAATCCCCTGATGAAGTGCGTGTTGTAGGGGTTGTCGAAGGCCTGGGCTTCCTTCAGGTTGAAGTTGATCTCGCTCTGGTTCTTGACGTAGTTGTACGTCGAGTCGAACTGGAGCTTCTGGTTCGTGACGTCGTTGGTCTTCTTGAGGCGGTTGTAGACCACCTCGGCCATCTTCCGGAAGTCGTCGTGGTTCTTGCCCTCGGCGTTGACGAGGCTGGCGACCGTGACCACCTGGAGCGGATTCTCCAGGCCCAGTTCCTTGGCCTTGCCCTCGATGCCCAGCTCCGCGTACTTCTGGGTCGCGTTCTTGACCATCTGCTTGAGCAGCGAGTCGGGAGTGCTGTCCTTGCTGAGGTCGTAGCGCGCCGGGTACAGGAAGCCTTCGAGCGGGTCGATGAGCTTCGGGTCGTTGTTCGCCCAGGCCGGCAGGCCGAGGTTCTTGGCCTCGCGCTTGGCGGTCTCGGCGGTGGTGCCCTCCTGCTGGCCCAGCTTCTTGTCGATCGCCGCGTACACCGAGGAGTTGCGCATGCCTTCGCTGACCGTGATGACGTTCAGCTTCGAGGGGTCGCTCATCACCTCGACCGCGGACGCGGCCGACATCTTCTTCCGGAGCGGGTAGACGCCGGCCTGGATGGCCTTGCCCGGAGGGAGCTTGGACGCGGCGTCGACGAACGCCTGCCCACTGGCGACGACGCCCGCCTTCTTGAGGATCAGACCCATCTGCATGAGGCCCGAGCCCTTGGGGATCTCGACGTCGACGATGTCGCCGCTGCCCTCGCCCGCGAAGTCCTCGGCCGAGCTGAACCTGGCCTTGATGTAGTTGTAGCCGTAGTAACCGCCACCGCCGACCACGCCGAGGATGACGACCGCGGCGACCAGGCAGGCCGTGCCGCTGCGCTTCTTGGGCTTGCCGCCCTTGGAGCGGCCACCCCGACGGCCGTCACCGTCGTCGTCGCCGTCGTCGCCGTCACGGCCTCCACCGGCCGTGAGCAGGCTCTCCTCCGGCTCCTCCGCGGCCTCCGGCTCCTCGGCGGGCTCCGGCTCCAGGTGCCGCCGACCCGGGGGCTGCGGCGGCGCGTAGGCGTCGTCCGTGCTGTAGAGGTCGGGGGCCTCACCGGGGTAGCCCGCCACGGGCTGCTGGGTGTAGGGGTCCACGCCCGCGTACAGGTCGGTCTGCGCCGCCGCCGTGTACCGGCCCTGGCCGGTGTCCCAGCCCTGGCTGTCGTACACCGGCTGCTGCGGCTGCTGCGGCTGCTGCGGCTGCTGCGGCTGCTGCTGCGCCTGCTGCTGGGCATAGGCCTGCGGCTGCTCGGCGTACTGCTGCTGCGGGTACTGGCCCTGCATGTACTGCTGCTGCGGCTGCTGCGGCGCCGGCTGCGGGTACTGCCCCTGCTGCGGGTACTGCTGCTGCGGATACTGCGGCTGCTGGTACTCCGGGTACTGCTGGTACTGCTGCTGGGGGTACTGCTGCTGGTACTGCGGCTCCTGTGGGTACTCCTGCTGCTGCGGGGCACCGGCATGAGGCACCTGGCCCTGCTGGGTCTGGTGCCCGGTCCACCCCTGGTCCCCGTACAGGGGGTCCTCAGGGTGCCAGGGTTCGGGGCCACGGCCCCGGCCATACTCAGTCATCGGTCCCCTAGAGCCGCGAGACGGAGGCCACGGACTCCGTCGTCCGTGGCACCCGGTTCCGCCTCTTTGACGGTGGGCGACGGCTGTTCGAATGCCGTCTCATCGCGCGGAACGTTACCGTATCGCGATCAGACAACCACTTCGACGCACTCACCAGGCGGATTACCTGATACCCGTTCGGTCTCAAGAGCGTTCTGAAGGATCACCACAGCGGCTGCCTGGTCGATGACCGACCGGCCCTTCTTGGCGTTCTTCCCGGAGGCCCGCAGGCCCTGTGCGGCGGTGACCGTGGTCATCCGCTCGTCCACCAGACGGACCGTCACCGGCTTGATGCCCTTGGCGAGTTCGTTCGCGAAGGCGCGCACCTTGACCGCGGCCGGCCCCTCCCGCCCGCTGAGCGAGCGGGGAAGGCCGACCACGACTTCGAGGGGCTCGTACTCCTCGACGAGCTGCCGCAGCCGCCGGTGGGCGAAGGGGATGTCCCGGCCCGGAACGGTTTCCACCGGTGTGGCCAGCACCCCGTCGGGGTCGCACGAGGCGACCCCGATACGGGCGTCACCGACGTCGATGGCGAGCCGGCGGCCGCGGCGCAGAGTCATCGTCAGACCGTCTCGACGACGAGGCGCTCGACGGCGCTGATGGCCTCCGGGACCGCGGCCGGGTTCTGGCCGCCGCCCTGGGCTACGTCCGGCTTGCCGCCACCGCCGCCACCGAGGGTCTTGGCGGCCGTACGGACCAGGTCGCCGGCCTTGAGACCGCGCTCGCGGGCGGCCTCGTTGGTGGCGATGACGGTCAGCGGGCGGTCGTTCGCCACGGTGAACAGGGCCACGACGGCCGGGCGGTCGCCGGGGATGCGGCCGCGGACGTCGAGGACCAGCTTGCGCAGGTCGTCGGCGCCGATGCCGTCCGCCACCTGGCCGACGACCAGGGCGACGCCCTTGATGTCCTGGGCGTTCTGGGCGAGCCCGGCGGCGGCCTGCAGGACCTTCTCCGCGCGGAACTTCTCGATCTCCTTCTCGGCGTCCTTCAGCTTGCCGAGCATGGAGGCGATCTTCTCCGGCAGCTCTTCCGGACGGCCCTTGACCAGGTCCTGGAGCTGGGCGACGACCGTGTGCTCCTTGGCGAGGAAGTTGTACGCGTCCACGCCCACCAGGGCCTCGACGCGGCGCACGCCGGAGCCGATGGAGGACTCGCCGAGCAGCTTCACCAGACCCAGCTGGGCGGTGTTGCCGACATGGGTGCCGCCGCACAGCTCCTTGGAGAAGTCGCCGATGGTCACGACGCGCACGCGCTCGCCGTACTTCTCGCCGAACTCGGCGATGGCGCCCTGCTTCTTCGCCTCGTCGATGCTCATGATCTCGGCGGTGACGTCGAGTTCGCGCGACAGCACGTCGTTGATCTTCTGCTCGACGTCGGTGAGGACCGAGCCGGGGACGGCGTTCGGGGAGCCGAAGTCGAAGCGGAAGCGGCCGGGGCTGTTCTCGGATCCGGCCTGGGCGGCCGTCGGGCCGAGGGCGTCGCGCAGCGCCTGGTGGGTCAGGTGCGTGGCCGAGTGGGCGCGGGCGATGGCCCGCCGGCGGTGGATGTCGATGGCGGCGTACGCGGAGGCGCCCACCGTCACCTCTCCGACCTGGACGGAGCCCTTGTGCACGGAGACGCCCGGGACGGGCTGCTGCACGTCGCGGACGTTGATGATGGCGCCCGAGTCGAGCTTGATGCGGCCCTGGTCGGCGAGCTGGCCGCCGCCCTCGGCGTAGAAGGGGGTGCGGTCGAGGACGACCTCGACCTCGTCGCCCTCGGAGGCGGCGGGCGCGGAGACGCCGTTGACCAGCAGGCCGACGATGGTGGACTCGCCCTGGGTGGTGGCGTAGCCGGTGAACTCGGTGGCGCCGGCGCCGTCCGCGATCTCCCGGTAGGCGGACATGTCCGCGTGGCCGGTCTTCTTGGCCTTGGCGTCGGCCTTGGCCCGGTCGCGCTGCTCCTGCATCAGGCGGCGGAAGCCGGGCTCGTCCACGGAGAGGCCCTGCTCCGCGGCCATCTCCAGGGTGAGGTCGATCGGGAAGCCCCAGGTGTCGTGGAGCAGGAACGCCTTGTCGCCGGAGAGGACCGTGCCGCCGGCGGCCTTGGTGTCGGTCACGGCGGTGTCGAGGATGTTGGTGCCACCCTTGACGGCCTTGAGGAAGGCGGCCTCTTCGGCGAGCGCGACGGTCTCGATGCGCTTGCGGTCGGTGACGAGCTCCGGGTACTGCCGGCCCATCGTGTTGATCACGACGTCGACCAGGTCCTGGACGACGGGACCGGTGGCGCCCATGAGGCGCATGTTGCGGATGGCACGGCGCATGATGCGGCGCAGCACATAGCCGCGGCCCTCGTTGCCGGGGGTGACGCCGTCGCCGATGAGCATGACGGAGGTGCGGATGTGGTCGGCGACCACGCGCATCGACACGTCGGTGTTCTGGGCGGCGCCGTACTGCACGCCGGTCAGCTCGGTGGCCTTGTCCATGACCACGCGCAGGGTGTCGGTCTCGTACATGTTCTGTACGCCCTGCAGGATCATCGCGAGGCGTTCGAGGCCGAGACCGGTGTCGATGTTCTTCGACGGCAGGTCGCCGAGGATCGGGAAGTCTTCCTTCCCGTCGCCGGCGCCGCGCTCGTACTGCATGAAGACCAGGTTCCAGATCTCCACGTAGCGCTCGTCGTTGACGGCCGGGCCGCCCTCGACGCCGAACTCCGGACCGCGGTCGTAGTTGATCTCCGAGCACGGGCCACAGGGGCCGGGGACGCCCATGGACCAGAAGTTGTCCTTCTTTCCCAGGCGCTGGATGCGCTCGGCGGGGACGCCGATCTTCTCGCGCCAGATCGTCTCGGCCTCGTCGTCGTCGAGGTAGACGGTGATCCAGAGCTTCTCCGGCTCCAGGCCGTAGCCGCCGTCCGCCACGGAGCTGGTGAGCAGCTCCCAGGCGTACTTGATGGCGCCTTCCTTGAAGTAGTCCCCGAAGGAGAAGTTGCCGCACATCTGGAAGAACGTGCCGTGCCGGGTGGTCTTGCCGACCTCTTCGATGTCCGGGGTACGGACGCACTTCTGCACGCTGGTGGCCCGCGGGGCCGGGGGCTTGGTCTCGCCGAGGAAGTACGGCTTGAACGGGACCATGCCCGCGTTGACCAGCAGCAGAGTCGGGTCGTCCGCGATGAGCGACGCCGAAGGGACAACGGCGTGACCGCGCTCCTCGAAGAAGCTCAGCCAGCGGCGGCGAATCTCGGCCGACTCCATCAGTGGTCCTCATTCCGGTCGTACGAAAACTTGGGTCGATAGGTGGTCTTGGTGTTCTCGATGGCCCGCAGCCGCCGCGGGCCGGGGAGGGCCGTGACGTTGTCGGGCCGGTCGGGATCCTGGTGGAGCCCGAGTGCGTCGTTCAGCTCGTCCTCGCGCTGCGTCATTCCCGCTTTGACGTCGAGGGCGAAATCCTTGAGGCGGTGTCCCGCCTCCACGGCCTTGTCGGCCGCCTGGGCGGCGAGACTCTCCGGCGTCAGCTTCTTCAGCCGGCGGTTGACCTTGGTGGTGGCCCACACGCCGGCGGCTGCGCCTGCGGTGAACCAGAAGGCTCGGCGGAACATCGGCGGTCTCAGCCCTTCTGCTTGCGGCGCCGGGCGGCCGGCACCGTACGTCCAACGATCACGGTTCGGCGGGATGCCTTCGGCGGTGTGCCGCCCGACGGCGCGGCGTCCCCCTTGCCCAGCGCCTTGCGGACGCCGTAGCCGAAGGCCGCGACCTTCACCAGCGGCCCGCCGAAGGCGGTGGCCACGGTCGAGGACAGCGCGGAGGCGTTGGAGGTGACCTCCTGCACGTCGCTCGCGATGGCGTCGACCCGGTCGAGCTGGGTGCGCGCGGAGCGGACGGTGGTGGAGGCGTCGGCGAGCAGGGGGACGGCCTGGTCGGTCACGTCGGCCACCAGCTTGGTGGTCGCCCTGAGCACCTGGGCCAGCCTCACCAGGGCCACGGCCAGGAAGGAGATCAGGATGGCCCAGAAGACGGCCACGATGATCCCGGCCACCTCTACACCGGACACGTCACACCGCTCTCTGTCTGTACCTGAACCGCAGGACTATTCGCCCTCCGACCCTATCGCGCCGGAGATCCTCGGCCGTACCGGAAATCCGGGAGGGCCGGGCCCGCCTTGAACGCAGCGCATCCGGACCAGTACCCTCCGTGTCCCATGCGACAGAGACCCCTTCGAAGTACCGCCGGGGGCAATCTTCCCTCGGAGCTCGGCCGGTTCATCGGGCGGGGTGGCGAACTCGCCCAGCTGGGGCGGCTCCTGGAGTCCTCGCGGCTCGTGACGGTGACCGGTGTGGGCGGGGTGGGCAAGTCCCGGCTCGTGCTGGCGGCGGCCCGGGCTGCCGCGGAGGGATCGCAGGAACGCTACTGCGACGGGGTCCGGCTGGCCGAGCTGGCCACCGTTCGGGATCCCGCGCTGCTGGAGCTGGCCCTCGCCGAGGCGCTCCAGCTGACCGACCACACCACCAGGCCGCCCCGCACCGTCCTGGCCGAGCACCTGGCCGGGAAGCGGCTGCTGCTGGTCCTGGACGGCTTCGAGCAACTGGTCGACGAGTGCGCCGACCTGGTACGGGAGCTGCTGCGCCGCTGCCCCGGCCTGCAGGTCCTCGCGGCGGGCCGGCGCCCCCTGGCCCTCGACGGGGAGTCGACCTTCCCGCTGGCCCCGCCGCCCCCCGAGGAGGCGCTGGCCCTGCTGGTGGCGCGGGCGACCGCAGGCGACCCGGCGTTCGCGGTGACCGCGGAGAACCGGGCCGCGCTGGTCGAGCTGTGCGCCCGCCTGGACGGGATCCCGCTGGCGCTGGAGCTGGCGGCGGGCCGGCTGCGGACGCTGTCCCCCGAGCAGGTACTGGCTCGTCTGGAGGACCGCTTCGCGCTGCTGACCGGCGGGGTGCGCGGCGGGCTCGCCCGGCACCGGGCACTGCGGACGGCCATCGGCTGGAGCCATGAGCTGTGCGCACCGGCGGAGCGGCTGCTGTGGGCCCGGTTGTCGGTGTTCGCCGGGCAGTTCGACCTCGACGCCGTCGAATACGTGTGCGCGGGTCCGGATCTGCCGGTGGAGGACGTGCTGGACCTGGTCGGGGAGCTCCTGACCCAGTCCCTGCTGATCCGCGAGGAGACGCCCGCCGGGGTGCGGTTCCGCATGCTGGAGACCGTACGGGCGTACGGAGCGGGCTGGTTGGAGTCGTCGGGCGACGCCGTGCGGCTGCGGCGGCGCCATCGGGACTGGTACCTGGGCCTGGCGACGTGGTGCGAGTCGGACTGGTTCAGCCCACGCCAGCAGGAGGTGGCCGCGCTGGTGGAGGTGGAGCTGCCGAACGTGCGGCTCGCCCTGGAATGCTGCCTGGACGAGCCGGACGAGGCCCATCTGGGGCAGTACCTGGCGGGGACGCTGTGGTTCTACTGGGCGGGCTGCGGGCGGCTGACCGAGGGGCGGCACTGGCTGGAGCGGACCCTGGAGCCGGTGGACCGGGCGGTCGAGTACGAGAGCTCGCGGCTGAAGGCCCTGTGGGTGCTGGGCTACGTCGCGGCCCTGCAGGGGGACGCGACCGCCTCGATGAGCGCCCTGTACGAGTGCCGGGACGGCGCGGCGCAGCGCGGGAACCCGGTGGCCGCCGCCTACGCGGTGCACCGGATGGGCTGCCTGGCCTTGGTCTCGGACGACATGGCGCGGGCCCGGGAGCTGCTGGGCACGGCGCTGGAGCAGTACCGGGCGGCCGGCGAGCTGAACAGCAACGTGCTGATGTGCCAGGTGGAGCTGGGGATGGCGCTGGCCTTCCTCGGTGACCTGCCGGGCGCGCTCGCGCTGTGCGGGGAGGTCCGGGAGATCTGCGAGGAGCGCGGGGAGCGCTGGACGAAGGCGTACGCCCTGTACGTCCTCGCGTACGCGGCCCTGGACGCGGGGCGCACGCCGGAGGCGCGGCGGCTGCTGACCGAGTGCGTGGCGATCAACCACGTCTTCCACGACCTGGTCGGTCTGGTGCTCGCGCTGGAGCTGCTCGCGCTGGTCACGGTCGCGGAGGGGGACGCCGCCGAGGCGGCGGTGCTCCAGGGGGCGGCGGAGCCGATGTGGGACGGAGTGGGGCTGCAGCTGTTCGGCTCGGGGTACTTCAACGCCCCGCGGCTGATGTGTCGGGAGCAGGCGGGCGAGCTGCTGGGCGCCGAGCGCTACGCGGCGTACGAGGCCGAGGGGCGGGAGCTGAGCCGTGAGGCGCTGGTCGGGCGGGCGCTGAGCAGCCCCGAGGAGCGGGGCGGCGCCGGCGGGGTGCCGCGGCAGGCCGGGCGGCTGCGCGGCTCCAGGGTGCCGTCGAGCCGCGCGGCGGCGGACCAGCCGTAGCACCGCGACCGTCCCCTCCTGGGAAACGGAAAACCCGCCGCCCCATGGAGGGGACGGCGGGCTGACCAGTCGGTGAGACCAGGCCTGCGTCAGCGGGCGTAGTACTCGACGACGAGCTGCTCGTCGCAGATGACCGGGATTTCCTTGCGGTTCGGGTCGCGGTCCAGGCGGAAGGCCAGGGCCTTCAGGTTGACCTGCAGGTAGCGCGGGGTCTCGCCCTCGCCTGCGTAGCCACCCTCACGGGCAACCTGGAACGGAACCTTCTCGCGGCTGCGCTCGCGCACGGTGATGACGTCGTCCGGGCGGACACGGAACGACGGCTTGTCGACCTTGTCACCGTTGACCTCGATGTGGCCGTGAACGACCATCTGGCGAGCCTGGTAGATGGTGCGGGCGATGCCCGAACGCAGGACCAGGGCGTCGAGGCGACGCTCGAGCTCGACGACAAGCGCCTCGCCCGTCTTGCCTTCGGCCTTCTTGGCGCGGTCGTACGCGCGGGCCATCTGACGCTCAGAGATGTCGTACTGAGCGCGCAGACGCTGCTTCTCGAGCAGACGAACCTTGTAGTCCGAGTTCTGCTTGCGGCCACGGCCGTGCTCGCCCGGCGGGTAGGGGCGGGCCTCGAAGTACTTGACGGCCTTCGGGGTCAGCGCAATGCCGAGGGCACGCGACTTCTTGACCTTGGGTCGCTTCTGGTTCACGGGGAACCTACCTCCATGTAAGTTAGGTGAGGCTTACCTTAGCGAGGAGGACGTAATGTCTCGACCACATGGGATCCCCCTGCCCAGTGCGCAGCGCAGTCCGGATTCAGACGAAACAGAATCCGCTTGCGCCGACGATAAGCAAGGTCAGCCGCGTCCCAGGGAAGGCGTTCGGCAGCTCACCGGAGCCGAACGCGTACGAACCCTCGTAGAGTCCAACGCCTCAGTATCCCTCACGCTGATCGGTGCTCGTGACAGTCACGAGGCCGAGGAGTTCGGGACAGGGCTGCCGGTCGCACGGACCGTCACCCCGGACGGGGACGTGATTCTCCTGGTGTCAGGGGAATCCGCGGCTGCCAGGGCAGCCGCTCACGCCCAGGACGACGACCTCACCGCCGTGATCGAGATCACGGATGTGGCGCCGGTGTCCGTTCCACATCGTATCCGAGGCCGCGCCTGGCTCGCCGGGTGGCTGACGCCGGTGCGCGGGGACGACCGCGCCGCCTGCGCCGCGCTGCTCGCGGAGCGACAACCCGTGGGCGAGCTGCTGGGCATGCGGGAGTCCCTCGATCCCCCGCACGCCGGGCGCCCGGCGTGGATGATGCTGCGCCTGGAGGTCGGCGAGATCTCGGTGGACGATCTGTGGGGCGCCGAGCACGTGGACCCGGAGGACCTGGCCGCGGCGGAGCCGGACCCGATGGTCGCGCACGAGGCGGAGCTCCTGCAGCACCTGCACTCCGCCCACGGCGACCGGCTCGGCGACCTGGGTGGCCTGCTCGGCGCCCGC
Source organism: Streptomyces sp. BF23-19 (assembly GCF_041106355.1). Lineage (NCBI taxonomy): Bacteria > Bacillati > Actinomycetota > Actinomycetes > Kitasatosporales > Streptomycetaceae > Streptomyces > Streptomyces sp. BF23-19. The sequence continues at coordinate 10,957 of NZ_JBGBPT010000074.1, forward strand.
GAGGCCCGCGGGATGAGCGCCGTCCCCCTCTCCCTGGACCGCCTCGGCCTGCGCGTCCGCTTCACCGGCGGCCCGGCCGGCTCCTTCGACGCCCGCTTCGACTTCCCGGAGCCGGTCGCGGACATCTGCGGCCTGCGCCGGGCGATGCACTCCCTGTTCTCGGCGGCCTCGTACTAGGAGGTGAGGCCGTCATACGGCCTCACGGAGGGCAGATCGCCAGCATGTCCTGGAGGGCGAGCTTCTCCGGCGCCGTCACGGACAGGCCGTACTCGGCCTTGATGCCGGTGTAGCGGCGCGCGTACTCGCACCGGTACGCACGCCGCGGCGGCCGCCACTTGTCGGCCGTCCGGCTGCCCTTGTCGTAGTTGGTCCGCTTGTCCACGGCGAGCAGTACGTCGAGGTCGTTGGCGTACTCCAGCCTGCGCTGCGGGGTCCACGCGTACGCGCCGCCCCGCCAGGCGGCTCCGAGCGCGACCACGTGGTCGGTCTGGATCTGCGTGGCGCGCCGGTAGGTGTAGGGCAGCACCTTGCCGGTGTACGGGTCGTGGAGAGTGCCGGAGAGCACGACGCACGGGTTCCGGTCCCCTACGCGGAGGTCGTCGAGGTCCCGGCGCAGCACGTCGTCGCGGGTGTCGCAGCCGTTGCGCCCGCCGACGGCGTCGGTCTCGTCGGACCAGTACTTGCCGAAGTTCTCGCGCTTGTACGTCGCCCAGTTGCGGCCCCACTCGACCTTCAGCCGGGCCAGCTGCGCCCTGGCGGCCGCCGCGTCCGGCGGGAATCCGGCGCCGGCCGGCGGCACCCGCGCGACCGGGGCCACCGCACTGGCTCGGGCGGACGCGGTGTCGTCGTGGTGGCATCCGGCCGCCGCGGGCCCGGCGAGCGCGAGGGCGACGGCGACGGCGAACGGCCGGGACGGAGCCATGCCCGGAGCCTAAGCTCCGCCACCACGACCCCGGCGGGGCCACGCCGGGGCTACGGGGTGTCGACCGCGCGGTCGAGCGAGCGCCAGATCCGCTGGGCCCACTCCAGGTCGGCGGCGTCCTCGTAGGTGCAGAAGATTCCGGCGGCGGTCCCGTCGGTGACGGCCATGCCGTAGAACTCGTGGCGCGGCCGGCCGTGATCCTGCGGAGTCAGCCAGAACGCGTACCGCACGCCCTCCCCCAGCGGCTCGCGCACCCGCTGGGCCGGTCGGGTGTCGGGGGCGCCTGACATCAGGGCGGTGAGGAAGTCCGCGGGGGCGCGGCCCGTGACGTCGTCGGTCAGCAGATCGACGGCGGCGCTGCGGTCCGGGGCGGTGAAATGGTCCGTGCCGTCCGCGAAGGACGCGGTGAGCCCGGAGGTCCGCAGGACCGACCAGTGGTCTCCGAGGTCGGTGCGCACGTCCACGGGCAGCGGGAACGGGAAGCGGCTGAGGACGTGATCGCGGTCCCAGGTCCGCGTCAGGACGCGGGTGGCTGCCGGGCGGTGGATGTCGACGACGCAGGGCAGTTCCTCGGGGTCGGCGACCTTCGCGGTGACCTCGGCGCCGAGGAGGTCGTCGCCCCAGGGCTGGATCCGGTTGGCGAAGGTGCCCCGGACGGAGAGTTCCGCGTAGCCGGGCCGCTCCCACAGCTCGTGGGCACGCCGCAGGGTGTCCTCGTCCACCTGCACCCAGGCGCCGAGGACCAGCTCCGTGCCGTGCGTCAGCCGGACGGCCAGCAGACAGCGGATGAAGCAGCCGACCCCGTCCACCCGGAGCAGGGCGCGCACGCCGAGCCGGTGGACACGTTCCTCGGGCAGGCCGAGGGCGGCGTCGGGCAGGTTGAAGCCGAAGTCGATGCGGTTCTCGTCGGCGAGCGCGTCGCCGCAGCACGCGCAGGTGGGGAGGTGCGTGGTCACCCGGGCAGCGTAGGCCGGCCCCAGGCCGTCTAGGTCGCCCCGCGCAGGCGTTCGCGGACCTTCTCCACCACGTCCGCGTAGCGGGCCTCCGCGCCGTACCGGGTCGGCTCGTAGTACCGCTTGCCCTGGATCTCGTCCGGCGCGTACTGCTGCGCGGCGATCGCGCCCGGCACGTCGTGCGGGTACACGTACCCCTGGGCGTGTCCCAGCTTGGCCGCGCCCTTGTAGTGGCCGTCCCGCAGGTGCGGCGGGACGGAGCCGGCGAGGCCCGCCCGTACGTCGGCCAGCGCCGCGCCGATCGCGGTCGTGGCGGTGTTCGACTTCGGGGCCAGCGCCAGCGCGATCGTGGCGTGCGAGAGGGTCAGCGCCGCCTCCGGGAAGCCGATCATCGCCACCGCCTGGGCCGCGGCCACCGCGATCGGCAGGGCCGTCGGGTCCGCCAGGCCGATGTCCTCGCTCGCGGAGATCATCAGGCGGCGGGCGATGAACCGGGGGTCCTCGCCGGCCTCGATCATCCGGGCCAGGTAGTGCAGGGCGGCGTCCACGTCCGAGCCCCGGATCGACTTGATCAGCGCGCTGGCCACGTCGTAGTGCTGGTCGCCGTCCTTGTCGTACCGGACGGCCGCCCGGTCGACCGCCTCCTCCAGGGTCTGGAGGGTGATCTCGTCCTCGCCCTTGGCGATGGCCGACCCGGCGCCCGCCTCCAGCGCGGTCAGCGCCCGCCGGGCGTCGCCGCCGGCGATCCGCAGGAGGTGCGCCTGGGCGTCCTCCGGGAGTGAGACGGCCCCGCCCAGGCCCCGTTCCTCGGTGAGCGCGCGCCGCATCAGGGCGCTCAGGTCCTCGTCCGTCAGCGGTTCCAGCGTCAGCAGCAGCGAGCGCGACAGCAGCGGGGAGATGATCGAGAAGTACGGGTTCTCGGTGGTGGCCGCGATCAGCGTCACCCAGCGGTTCTCGACGGCGGGGAGCAGCGAGTCCTGCTGGGCCTTGCTGAAGCGGTGGATCTCGTCGAGGAAGAGGACGGTCTCCTTGCCGTAGCCGCCGGCCGCGCGCTTGGCGCCCTCGATGACGGCCCGTACCTCTTTGACGCCCGCGGTGATGGCGGACAGCTCCACGAAACGCTTCTGCGTGGCCTGGCTGACGACGTAGGCCAGGGTGGTCTTCCCGATGCCGGGCGGACCCCAGAGGATCACCGAGGAGGCACCGGCCGGGCCGCCGGCGCCTTCCCCGACCAGTCGCCGCAGCGGTGAGCCGGGCTTCAGCAGGTGCTGCTGGCCGACGACCTCGTCCAGGGTGCGCGGGCGCATCCGGACGGCGAGCGGGGAACTCGCGGGGTCCTTCTCCTGGCGGTCTTCGGCAGCGGCGGTGAACAGGTCTGGTTCCACACAGGAAGCCTATGCGAGCCCACCGACAGGGCCGCCCGCGCTCAGGAGGTCCAGAAGTCCCACCAGCGGGTCAGGATGAGCATCCCGATGACTCCGACGTGCAGGACGGGCAGGACCCAGGTGAACTCGTCGAGGAAGGACTTGAGCCAGCCCGGGGCCGGCAGCAGGCCTTCGCCGACGTTGTGCGCGGTGACGTACCAGAACATGAAGATGGTGGCGACCCAGGCCAGGCAGCACCACAGGCAGAGCGAGTTGATGTTGTACAGCGACTGGTACATGAGCCAGGTGCAGAAGACGACGCCGAAGAGGGTGCCGGCGTTGAAGGTGAGCCAGTACCAGGGGCGGAACGAGGCCCCGGCGAGCATGCTCATGCCGACGCAGATCACGATCCCGTAGGCGACGAGGCCGAGCATCGGGTTCGGGAAGCCGAAGGCCGACGCCTGGTCGCTCGTCATGATGTTGCCGCAGGAGACGATCGGGTTCAGGCTGCAGGCCGGCTTGAAGGTCGGGTCCTCCAGCAGCTTGAACTTGTCGATCGTGATCACCCAGGCGGCGAGCAGACCCGCGGCTCCGGTGATCACGAGCAGCAGGGCCAGGGCCCGGCTCCCCCCGACGGTCCTGCCCCGGGCGGTGTCCGCGTCCGCGCTTCGTGTCGTCATACCGCCCGCTCCACATCTGCCAGGTGATCAAGCACGGGCCATTGTGCCGTACGAGCCTGTGAACGGACGGGGGCCGGGGAAAGATCCCCGGCCCCCGTCGTGTGTACTCCCGTGCCGCCGCGGCCGGTTGCCGTCAGGCGAGGCGGGCGCGGACCGTGTCGACCAGCTCGGTGACGGGAACGGGCGACTGCTCGCCGGACTCCATGTCCTTCAGCTGGACGACGCCCTCGGCGAGGTCCCGCTCGCCGGCCACGATCGCGAAGCGCGCACCGCTGCGGTTGGCGTCCTTCATGGCGCCCTTGAGGCCCTTGCCGCCGTACGACATGTCCGCCGCGACGCCGGCCTTGCGCAGCTGTGTCACCAGCCCGAACACGGCCGGCTTGGCCTCGCCCAGCGCCACCGCGAAGACCGTCGTCGTCGCCGGGATGTCCAGCTCGATGCCCTCGGCCTCCAGGGCCAGGACGGTGCGGTCCACGCCGAGCGCCCAGCCCACCGACGGCAGTGCCGGTCCGCCGATCATCTCGGACAGGCCGTCGTAGCGGCCGCCGCCGCCCACCGCGGACTGCGCGCCCAGACCGTCGTGGACGAACTCGAAGGTGGTCCGGGTGTAGTAGTCCAGCCCGCGCACCAGCTTCTCGTCGTCCTCGAAGACGACGCCGGCGGCCGTGATCAGCCCCCGCACCTCCTCGTGGTACGCCTTGCACGCGTCGCACAGGTAGTCCCGCAGCACCGGTGCGCCCACCAGCTGCTTCTGCACCTCGGGCCGCTTGTCGTCGAGGACGCGCAGCGGGTTGATCTCGGCCCGGCGGACGGTCTCCTCGTCGAGGTCGAGGCCGCGCAGGAAGGTCTGCAGCGCCTCGCGGTAGACGGGGCGGCACTCCTTGTCGCCGAGCGAGTTCAGCAGGATGCGGAAGTTCGACAGGCCGAGGGTGCGGTAGGCCTCGTCGGCCAGGATGATCAGCTCGGCGTCGAGCGCCGGGTCCTCGGAGCCGATGGCCTCGGCACCGACCTGCGAGAAGTGGCGGTAGCGGCCCTTCTGCGGGCGCTCGTAGCGGTAGTACGAGCCGGAGTACCAGAGCTTGGCCGGGAGGTTGCCCTGCTTGTGCAGGCTGGCCTCCAGGGCCGCGCGCAGCACGGAGGCGGTGCCTTCCGGGCGCAGGGCGAGGTTGGTGCCGCCCTTGGTGGTGAGGGTGAACATCTCCTTGGTGACGATGTCGGTGGACTCGCCGACACCGCGGGCGAAGAGGTTCACGTCTTCAAAGCCCGGCGTCTCGATGTAGCCGTACCCGGCCTTGCGCAGCGGGGCGGAGATGGCGTCACGGACCGCCAGGTACTTCGCCGAGTACGGCGGGATCAGGTCGTACGTGCCCTTGGGGGCCTTGAAAGTGCTCACGAAACTCTCGTCACATTCCTCGTCGTGGAGCGGCGGTGCCGTCTCCGAGCCCGGCGGCGACTTCCCGCAGGTAGGGGTTGGTCGCGCGCTCGCGGCCGATGGTGGTCTGGGGACCGTGGCCGGACAGCACCACGGTCGAGTCGTCGAGCGGCAGGCACACACGGCCCAGCGACTCGAGGATCTCGGCGTGGGAGCCGCCGGGCAGGTCGGTGCGTCCGATGGAGCCGGCGAAGAGCAGATCGCCCGAGAAGAAGACCGGCGGGATGTCGGCCAGCTCGGGCATCCGGAAGGTCACCGACCCCTTGGTATGCCCCGGCGCGTGCGCCACGGAGAATTCCATTCCGGCCAATTTCAGGGTGGCGCCGTCGGACAGCTCGCGGACGTCGTCCGGCTCCCCCACGGTCAGCTCGCCCATGAGCGGCATCCCGATGGAGCGGCCGAGGGCCTTCTCCGGGTCGCTCATCATGTAGCGGTCCTCGGGATGGATCCAGGCCGGTACGTCGTGTGCTCCGCACACCGGGACCACCGAGGCCACATGATCGATGTGGCCGTGGGTCAGAACGACCGCGACGGGCTTGAGCCGATGCTTCTTCAGCGTCTCCTCGACACCCTGGGCGGCCTGATGGCCCGGGTCGATGATGACGCACTCCTCACCGGCGGCGGGGGCGACCACGTAGCAATTGGTGCCCCAAGCGCCTGCGGGGAACCCGGCAATCAGCACGTTCGTCCTCAATCGTCGTCCGGCGGGAGGCTGCAGACAGGAATGCTGCTGCTCAGAGCCTACCGGCGCCGCTCATTACACAGCGAACCCATATACGGTACGGCCTATCCCAGCCCGGACAGCAGTAGCAGACACGTACAAGGAGACGACCCGGTGGTCACGAGCGATCAGCGACGGCGACAGCTCGCCAAGGAGAAGTACGAGCGCCAGCAGAAGCCGGGCCGAGGCCCGGCGGAAGTCGCGCCAACGGGCGGCCGTGATCGGCGCGGCGGTGGCCGTGGTGGTCGCGACGCTGGTGGGCCTGATCGTCGGCGGGGTCTTCGACAAGGACAAGAAGGACTCGGCCGCGGACCCGTCCGCGAGCCCGTCGGCCTCGGCGAGCGAGCCGGCGCCCAAGCAGTCCCCCTCGCCGGAGATGGCGATCGACCAGAAGGCGAAGTACACCTTCGCGCTGAAGACGAGCGCGGGTGACATCAACTTCACGATGGACGCGGCGAAGACCCCGCAGACCGTGAACTCCTTCAAGTCGCTCGCCGACAAGGGCTACTTCGACAACACCAAGTGCCACCGACTGACGTCCGGCGGGATCTTCGTGCTCCAGTGCGGCGACCCCGAGGGCACCGGCCGCGGCGGCCCGGGCTACAACATCCCGGACGAGAACCTGGACTCGCTGGGCAAGGCCAACGAGCAGGGCCAGGTCGTCTACCCGGCCGGCACGGTGGCGATGGCCAACACGGGCCAGCCGGGCTCGGGCGGCAGCCAGTTCTTCCTGGTCTACAAGGACAGCCCGCTGGCGCCGTCGTACACGCCGTTCGGCAAGATCGACGCGGCCGGTATGAAGGCCCTGGAGGAGATCGCGAAGGCGGGTACGGTCGACGGCGGCCAGGACGGCGCGCCCAAGACCGAGGTGAAGATCGAGAAGGGCACCGTCACCCAGAACTGACGTGATGCGCCGACCCCGGGCCCGGCCGGTCCGCCGCCCGTACGCCGATATTCCGTCGTGCGGGATGCGGACAGCCGGCCCGGCGGTCGCCTATGTTGGCGTTGTGCAGGGCGGGCGCTGCCCGCCCCAGGAAACTGTGGACGATGCCCAGGGGGTGAACCCCTCGCAAGGCATCAGGTGGAGGAGGCGCTGTGAGCAGCGACCCGTGGGGCCGAGTCGACGAGACGGGCACCGTGTACGTGCGTACTTCCGATGGCGAGCAGGTCGTCGGATCGTGGCAGGCCGGCACCCCTGAGGAGGCCCTGGCCTATTTCGAGCGCAAGTACGAGGGCCTGGTGGTCGAGATCGGCCTCCTCGAAAAGCGGGTGCGGACCACTGATCTGTCCGCCAAGGACGCCCAGACGGCGATCGACCACCTGCGCACGCAGGTCGACGAGCACCATGCCGTGGGTGACCTGGACGCCCTGCGGGTGCGGCTGGACAAGCTGGTCACGACCGTGGAGTCGCGGCGCGAGGAGCGCAAGGTAGCGAAGGCCAAGCAGACGGACGAGGCCCGCGCGGCCAAGGACGCGCTGGTCGTCGAGGCCGAGCAGCTGGCGCAGAGCGACCAGTGGCGCAGTGCCGGTGAGCGGCTGCGCGCCCTGGTGGACATCTGGAAGGGGCTGCCGCGCCTCGACCGCAAGTCGGACGACGAGCTGTGGCACCGGTTCTCCCACGCCCGTTCCGCCTTCTCCAAGCGCCGCAAGGCGCACTTCGCCTCGCTGGACGCGCAGCGCGAGGACGCCCGCAAGGTCAAGGAGAGGCTGGTCGCGGAGGCCGAGTCGCTGTCGAAGTCGACCGACTGGGGTCCGACGGCCGCCCGCTACCGCGAGCTGATGGCGGACTGGAAGGCGGCGGGCCGGGCGCAGCGCGAGTCCGAGGACGATCTGTGGAACCGTTTCCGCGGTGCGCAGGACGTGTTCTTCGCGGCCCGCAGCGAGGTCTTCGCCGAGCGTGACGCCGAGCAGATCGAGAACCTGAAGCTCAAGGAGGAGCTGGCCGACGAGGCCGAGAAGCTCGTCCCGATCACGGACCTGAAGGCGGCCCGTGCCGCGTTCCGCTCCCTGAACGAGCGCTGGGAGGCCATCGGCCACGTGCCGCGGGACGCCCGGCCGAAGGTCGAGGGTCGGATGCACTCGGTCGAGCGGGCGATCCAGGAGGCCGAGGAGGGCGAGTGGCGTCGTACGAACCCTGAGGCGCGGGCCCGTGCGGCCGGTCTGACGGGTCAGCTCCAGGCGGCGGTCGACAAGCTGCGTGAGCAGATCGACGCGGCGCGTGCGGCGGGCAACAACGCCAAGGCCGACAAGCTCTCGCGCGAGCTGGAGGGCCGCCAGGCCCTGCTGGACCAGGCGCTGAAGGGCCTGGAGGAGTTCGGCGGCTGATTCGGGCCGCCCGTGCACGACGAGGGCCCCGGTACGGAGATCCGTACCGGGGCCCTCGCGCTGTCCGCTACGGCCTGCGGGCCGAGGTGACGCGGTAGACGTCGTAGACGCCCTCGACGCCCCGGACGGCCTTCAGGACGTGACCCAGGTGCTTGGGGTCGCCCATCTCGAAGGTGAACCGGGAGGTGGCCACCCGGTCACGGGAGGTCTGGACGGCCGCCGAGAGGATGTTGACGTGCTGGTCCGACAGGACCCGGGTGACGTCCGAAAGCAGCCGGGACCGGTCCAGCGCCTCGACCTGGATGGCGACCAGGAAGACGGAGGACTGGGTGGGCGCCCACTCGACCTCCAGCATCCGCTCGGGCTCCTGGGAGAGGGAGTCCACGTTGACGCAGTCCGCGCGGTGAACCGATACGCCACTGCCGCGCGTGACGAAGCCGACGATCGGGTCGCCGGGCACCGGGGTGCAGCAGCGGGCCAGCTTGACCCACACGTCGTCGACGCCCTTGACGACTACGCCCGGGTCGGCGTTGCTGCGCCGCTTGCGGCCGCGCGCCGGCGGGATCGATTCCTCGATGTCCTCGTTGGCCGCTTCCTCGCCGCCGAGGGCCGCCACCAGCTTCTGCACGACGCCCTGCGCGGCCACGTGGCCCTCGCCGATCGCCGCGTAGAGGGAGGAGATGTCGGGGTAGCGCATCTCGTGCGCGAGGGTGACGAGCGAGTCGCCGGTCAGGATGCGCTGGATGGGCAGGTTCTGCTTGCGCATGGCCCGCGCGATGGCGTCCTTGCCGTGCTCGATGGCCTCGTCGCGGCGCTCCTTGGAGAACCAGGCGCGGATCTTGTTGCGGGCCCGCGGGGACTTGACGAAGCCGAGCCAGTCGCGGGACGGGCCCGCGCCCTCGGCCTTGGAGGTGAAGACCTCGACCAGGTCGCCGTTGTCGAGCGTGGACTCCAGCGGGACGAGCCGGCCGTTGACCCTGGCCCCTATCGTCCGGTGGCCGACCTCGGTGTGGACGGCGTACGCGAAGTCCACGGGGGTGGCTCCGGCGGGCAGCGCGATGACGTCGCCCTTGGGGGTGAAGACGAAGACCTCGTTGCGGGAGAGGTCGAAGCGCAGCGAGTCGAGGAACTCGCCCGGGTCCTCGGTCTCCTTCTGCCAGTCCAGCAGCTGGCGCAGCCAGGCCATGTCGTTGACCGTGTCCTGGCCGGCGCTGCCCTTGGCGGCCTGCGGGACGTCGGTGCGGACCTTGGAGGTGCCGGCGACGGTCTGCTGCTTGTACTTCCAGTGCGCGGCGATGCCGTACTCGGCGCGGCGGTGCATGTCGAAGGTGCGGATCTGCAGTTCGACGGGCTTGCCGCTGGGTCCGATGACCGTCGTGTGGAGCGACTGGTACATGTTGAACTTGGGCATCGCGATGTAGTCCTTGAACCGGCCGGGGACCGGGTTCCATCGCGCGTGCACGGTGCCCAGGGCCGCGTAGCAGTCCCGGACGGTGTCGACGAGGACGCGAATGCCCACCAGGTCGTAGATCTCCGCGAAGTCACGGCCGCGGACGATCATCTTCTGGTAGACGCTGTAGTAGTGCTTCGGGCGGCCCGTCACGGTGGCCTTGATGCGGGCGGCTCTGAGGTCGACCTGCACCTCGTCGGTGACGACGGCGAGGTACTCGTCGCGCTTGGGCGCGCGCTCGGCGACCAGGCGCACGATCTCGTCGTACATCTTCGGGTAGAGGATCGCGAAGGAAAGGTCTTCGAGCTCCCACTTGATCGTGTTCATGCCCAGCCGGTGCGCCAGCGGGGCATAGATCTCGAGGGTCTCGCGGGCCTTCTTCTCCTGCTTCTCCCGCTTGAGGTAGCGCATGGTGCGCATGTTGTGCAGCCGGTCGGCGAGCTTGATGACCAGGACGCGCGGGTCCTTGGCCATGGCCACGACCATCTTGCGGACGGTCTCCGCCTGCGCGGCCTCGCCGAACTTCACCCGGTCCAGCTTGGTGACGCCGTCGACGAGCAGGGCCACGGCGTCGCCGAAGTCGCGGCGCAGGTCTTCGAGACCGTACTCGGTGTCCTCGACGGTGTCGTGCAGCAGACCGGCCATGAGGGTGGCCGGGTCCATGCCGAGCTCGGCGAGGATGGTGGTCACCGCGAGCGGGTGGGTGATGTACGGGTCGCCGCTCTTGCGCTTCTGGCCGCGGTGCCAGCGCTCGGCCACCTGGTAGGCCTGCTCCAGCTGGCGCAGCGTCGACGTCTCGATCTTCGGGTCGTTGCTGCGGACTATACGGAGCAACGGCTCCAGAACCGGGTTGTACGGGTTCGAGCGCTGCACGCCGAGCCGGGCGAGACGGGCGCGTACCCGGTTCGAGGACCCGGCGGACTTCGCCGGCGCGGGCTTGACCGGCGGCGCCGGCGGGGGCGTGGCGGGGGCCGCCGTGGTCTGCTCGGCCTGCGGGTCGGGCTGCGCGGCGGAGATTGGCTGGACCTCGTCTGGCAAGAGCGCTCCTCAGCGGATCCGGTGCCCGTGTCCGGTCCGGACAACCCATGGTAGCGAGGGTTCCGTGCCCCCGTTCCCCGAGCCTCCTCCACGACCGTTCCGGTGCGGGTCCGCTCCTGGGGCTCCGCCCCGGACCCTGTGCCTCAAACGCCGGCGGGGCTGGAAAATTCAGCCCCGCC